>DASPZH010000216.1:0-2441 GCA_035636335.1 Streptosporangiaceae bacterium | reverse complement strand
AAAGGGCGCTGGCCCGCGTATTGCGTCCGGCGCACAACGGTGAGCGATCGTCTCATGACGGATGACCTCCTCGGTGAATGTCCGGCATCGTCCCGGGTTGACTCAGAGCGCGGCGAGCTCGTCGGTCAGGTCGTCGAGGCCGAGCGAGCCGAGTGACAGCGCCGCCATGTGCCAGGCCTTGAGGTCGAACTCGCTGCCGTTGGCGGGGTGCGCGGCCCTGGCCGCCTCGCGGCCCGCCAGCCAGGCGCGCTCGCCGAGCTTGTAGCAGATCGCCTGACCTGGGCCGCTGAGGTATCGGATGACCTCGCTGGCCAGGAACTCCTGGTCGCGGCCGCTGTGCGCGGTGAAGAACTCCAGCGCCAGGTCGGGTGTCCAGGTCTGGCCGGCGCCGAGCGGCGAGTCGCCGGGCACGGCCAGCCCCAGGTGCATGCCGATGTCGATGACCACCCTGATCGCCCGCATGTTCTGGGCATCCAGGTACCCGAGCCGCGCGCCGGGGGTGGACAGGTAGCCGAGCTCGTCCATCAGCCGCTCCGCGTACAGGGCCCAGCCCTCGCTGCACGCGCTCACCCCGCCGACCGCCGTCTGGTACATCGACAGGTCGCCGGACAGGTAACGCCACTGGGCGAGCTGGAGGTGGTGGCCGGGCACCCCTTCGTGGTACCAGGTGCTGACCAGGTTCCACAGCGGAAACCTGGTCCGGCCGAGCGTGGGCAGCCAGGTCCGGCCCGGCCGGGAGAAGTCCTGCGACGGCGGCGTGTAGTAGGGCGCGGCGGCGCTGCCCGGCGGCGCGATCCTGGCCTGCACCGACTTCAGCGGCCCGGCCAGGTCGAAGTGGGTCCCGTCGAGGTCGGCGATGGCCGTGTCCATCATGTCCTGGAGCCAGGCCCTGATCTCCTCGACGCCGTCGACGGCCGCGCCGCTGGCGTCAAGGTGCCGCATCGCGTCCTGCACCGACGCGCCGGGCAGGACCCGCTGCGCCTCGGCGCGCATCTGCTGCTGCAGGTCGTTGAACTGCGACCAGCCCCAGGCGTAGGCCTCGTGCGGGTCCAGGTTCGCCCCGGTCCACCGTCTGGCGCAGACCAGGTAGCGCTCGGCCCCGACGCCGTCCCGGGCGTCCTGCACCCGCGGCAGGTAGTACTCGCCGAGCCAGCGCGCCAGGTCGGCGACGGCCTCGTTCGCCGCCGCGGCGGCGTGGTCGAGCTCGGCGCGCAACGCGGGCGGCACGTCGGCGCCGGCGGCGAAGTCGGCGAACCAGCCGCGCCCACCCGCCGCGGCCGCCCACTCGCGCATCTGCCCGGCTGCGGTGCGCACGACCCGCGGTCCGGCGAGCAGCCCGCGGTCGGCGCCCTCTCGCAGGCTGGCCCGGTACTGCGCGAACGCCTGGCCGACCCGTGCCATCCGGCGCGCGACCGCGGCCCAGTCCGCCTCGGTCGCCGTCGGCATGTCGAGGAACGTCGCGCGGACGCGGTGGGGCGGCCCGAAGATGTTGGAAACCGCTCGAAGCTGCTCCCCCTGGGCGCTCATGGCCAGGCCGGCCTCGAGCCGCTCGCGGAGCAGGCGCGCGCAGCGCCGCTCGTCGCCGACCGGGGCCGCGGCGCGCTCCACGTCGGCCAGGCCCGCGAGCGTGGAGCGGGCCAGGTCGTCGAGCGCGTCCTGCCCGGCAGGCGACAGGTCGGGCAGCCGGTCCTCGCCGGGCCGCAGGCCGAGCGAGGTGGCCACGGTCGGGTCGAGGTCGGCCAGCGCGTGCACGTAGCCGTCGGCCACATCGCGCACGGCTCGTGACTGCGGGTGAGCAGGATTCGCGGTGCGGTCCGCCATAGCCACATTCTCCCACATATCGCCCCTGTGTCATATTCCGGATGCCGGATTATCCGCGCCCGGTTAGGCGGGCCGCGCCGCCCCGCCGCGATGGATCCGGGGATTGATCCGGCTGACCCGGATGAATCCCCGGATCCATCCGCTGCATAGTCCGGGTAAGTAAGACTCACGCCACGCGAGCGACCGGCCCGGCGCGCGGTCAGCCACCCCATCGCTCTCGTTACGGCATAAATGGCAGTGTGCGGCGGAAACTACTTGAACCGGGCGATGCTCACTTTCCGCCCGGGCCGAAGGTCCCTGCGTGCCGGGACGTAAGACCCTGTGCCGAGGCGAGCGGGCGCGATGTGATGAGGGTGACGAGAGGGACCCGGAAGGACGCGGTTTCGGATCGGTAGCCAGTTCGGACACCGCGCAATCTCTGAGTCGCGAGAAACGCGAAGGTCCCTCTCGTCCGTATCTGACAGCCAGGTCGGCCGGGGGGGTCCCAGGGCCGGCCTGGCTGTTGCTCGTCTGGCTAGCGCTCACCCGGCAGTCTGCTCACCTCCGATGGCCGCGGGCGCCGTCAGCCGTGATCCGCATGTGACCCCCGGGCCACCAGGCGCGCCGGTGCCCCCGGGTCC
>DASPZH010000215.1:0-17130 GCA_035636335.1 Streptosporangiaceae bacterium | reverse complement strand
GGCCGGCTAGGCGCTCAGATTTCGTACCGGGGCGGCGCGGCGCTGGGCAGATAGGGGAGCTATCACGCGGTTTAGGACATCGCGGTGGGCGGGTGGCCGCGGCAGGCCATATAGCGGCCGCATCCTGTCCTCATCGTCGGGTTCGGGCACCGGGAGGACGCCGGGCGGTTCCCCGGGGAGCTTCGCGGCAGGTTCGCGGAGTTCGGCCTGGAGTTGCACCCCGGCAGGACCCGGCACTGGCACCAGGCACTGCGGCGCCGCAGCCACAAAACCCGGCTCACCCGGGCCAGGATGAACCGCATCGTGACCCGGTGGCTGCCCCCCACCCGCATCATGCACCCGTTCCCGGACGCGCGCTTGCACGAACTTAAGGCAACAGCCCAGTGCGGTAATCCCGCACGCCGGGATCTGCGCGGGGGGCACCGCGAGGGCGGTCCCCACCGCGACTGGATTGACGGGTCTATGTGTGAATCCACCACGATCATGGACTAAGGCCGACTGAGATCGACTTTCCACGTGTTCCAGTCGATTTTTCGATCCGAATTGCCCCCTTTGCCGCACTGGAATCCGTGGTATGTGGCCAAGCCGCCCGCAGACGACCGGGCCTGGGGGCCTCGGTGTCGGAATTGTCCGCCGTCGGAGTGTGGGGCTGGCTGGCCAGGCCAGTTCCTGGCCAGTGGCACGGCGCCCGGCGTTACGTCGCGCGGCCGAAGGGCCCGGCCAGCACCTCGGCGATCGCGGCGAGCAGGTCGGCGGCTCGGGCGTGGCGGGGGTCGTCGGGCATGCCCGCCAGATTGATCGTGACCAGTTCGGCGGCGGCGCGCGCGCTGGCCTGGGCCAGCAGGCCGGCCGTGACGGCGTCGCCGCGCAAGGCGGGATTACCTCCGGCGGCCAGGGTGGCGGCGAGCCTGGCCACCGGAACCGAAAGCTCGACCATGCGCAGCGGCACGTCGGCCGCCTCCGACAGGGCGGCGGCGAGCCGCCCGCCCGCTCCGCCCTCGCCCGCCGCCCCGCTCGCACCGGCTCGACCGCGGGTCTGCTCGAGCACGGCCCGATAGGCCAGCGCGTCGTCGTCGATGAGCGAAGCGGCCCGCGCGCGAGCCTGTTCAGCCTCTGCTGTCAGCGAGCTGGCCCGCTCGGCGGTTAGCTGGCGCGCCGACAGCCGCGCGGTCTTGGCGCACAGGGCGGCCGCCTGGGCCAGGACCAGCGCCACCGCCGAGCCGCCGGCCGGCGCGGCGGATCCGGCGGCCAGTGCGTCGAGGAACGCGCCGACGGGCAGCCCGGCGTAGCCGTCGCGGCTGCTGCGGACCGCCGGGCCCGCGGAGTCGCCGGCCCGGTCGCCGGCCCGGTTGTCGGCCCGGTCAGGAGAGCCCGACGATCTCACCATTCTCGTCGATGTCGATCCGCTCGGCGGCGGAGTTGGAGGCCAGTCCCGGCATGGTCCGCATGTCGCCGCAGATCGGGTAGACGAACCCGGCGCCGACCGAGGCGCGGACCTCGCGGACCGGCAGCCGCCAGCCGGTCGGGGCGCCCTTCAGCGACGGGTCGTGGGACAGCGACAGCGGGGTCTTGGCGATGCAGACCGGCAGCGAGCCGAACCCGTTCCGCTCGTACCCGTCGAGCTGCCTGGCGGCCAGCGGCGCGTAGTCCACGCCGTCGGCGCCGTAGATCCGCCCCGCGATCGTCTCGATCTTCTCCCGCAGCGAGGCCTCCGCCGGGTACAGGAACCTGAAGTCCGTCGGCTCATCGGCCGCCTCAGCCACCGCCTCGGCCAGCGTCGCCGCGCCGCGGCCGCCGTCCGCGAAGTGCGTGCACACCGCCGAACGCACGCCCATCGACGCGGCGATCTCCGCGATCGCCTGGTGCTCGGAGGCGAAGTCCTCGGGCATCGAGTTGATCGCCACCACCGGGGTCACGCCGTGCGCCCTGACATTCTCGATGTGCTTGCGCAGGTTCGCGCCGCCGACGTGCACTTCCTCGGGGTTCTCGGCCAGCAGCGCCTCGGGCAGCGGCCTGCCCGCCACGATGCGGTGCTTGCCTGAGTGCGCCTTCAGCGCCCGCACGGTGGTCACCACGACCGCGGCGTCGGGGCGCAGCCCGGAGACCCGGCACTTGATGTTGAAGAACCGCTCGGCGCCCATGTCCGCCCCGAAGCCGGCCTCGGTGATCAGGAAGTCGCCGCTGTGAATCCCGATCAGGTCCGCGACCACCGAGGAGTTCCCGTGCGCGATGTTGCCGAACGGGCCGGCGTGCACGAGGACGGGGGTGTTCTCCAGCGTCTGCAGCAGGTTCGGGCGGATCGCGTCCTTCATGATCACGGTCATCGCGCCGGCCGCCTTGAGCTGTTCGGCGGTGACCGGCTCGCCCTTCGCCGTGTAGCCGACGACGATCCGGCCGAGCCTGGCCCGCATGTCGTGCAGCGATGTCGACAGGGCCAGCACCGCCATCGCCTCCGAGGCCGCGGTGATGTCGAAGCCGGTCTGCCTGGGGACGCCGTCCGCCGCCCCGCCGAGGCCGATCACGATGTTGCGCAGCGCCCGGTCGTTGACGTCGAGCACCCGCTTCCAGGTGATGTTGTGCTGGTCGATGCCGAGCTTGTTGCCCTGGTGCAGGTGGCTGTCGAGCATCGCCGAGAGCATGTTGTGTGCGGCGGTCACCGCGTGCATGTCGCCGGTAAGGTGCAGGTTCAGCGTCTCGAACGGCACCACCTGGCTGTACCCGCCCCCGGCCGCGCCGCCCTTGATCCCGAACGTCGGGCCCATCGAAGCCTGCCTGAGCGCGATCGTGGCCCGCTTGCCGATGTGCCGCATCGCCTGGCCGAGGCCGACGGTCGTGGTGGTCTTGCCCTCGCCGAGCGGGGTCGGGGTGACCGCGGTGACCACCACGTACCTGGCTGTCGGCTGGGCGGCGAGTTCCTCGATCGCCTTCAGGTCGATCTTCGCCACGTGCTCGCCGTACGGCTGGACCAGCCACGGCGGCAGCCCGATGTCCTCGGCGATGTCGGCGATCGGCTTCAGCGTCGCCGCGCGGGCGATCTCCAGTGCGTTGGGCATCGGCATGGTTGGTGACCTCACTCTCCGTTGAGCTGTCATCTGCTGCGCTGTCATCTGCTGCGCTGTCGTCGTTGACCTAGCCGCTGAATCTCGGTGCCGGGTAGACGATGGTCTTGGGCTCGGTGAACGTCTCCATCGGGTAACGCCCGCCGACCCGGCCCCGGCCGCTGACACTGCCGGCCCGGCCGCCGAACGGCAGATGGGACTCCCACAGGTTGGTCGAGGAGTTGATGTTGACCCAGCCGGCCCGCGCCCGCTCCGCGAAGGCCAGCCCGCGTTCCAGGTCCTCGGTGAACACGGCCGTCGTCAGCCCGAATGGCGACGCGTTGGTCAGCTCCAGTGCCTGGGCCGCCGACGCGACCTCGACGATGGGCACGACCGGCCCGAACGTCTCCTCGCGCTCGATCGCCATCCCCGGCGTCACGCCGTCCAGCACGGTCGGCTCGGCGAACAGGTCCGTGGCGAACCCGGCCGCTCGACGCCCGCCGCAGCAGACCCGCGCCCCGCCGGCGACCGCCCCGGCGACGTGCCGGTCGAACTTGGCCGCCGTCGCCTCGTTGTTCAGCGGCCCCATCGTCGTCTCGGCATCAAACGGGTCGCCCAGCCGCACCCGCGCCTTCGTGGCCTCGACCACCCGCTCGGTGAACTCGGCCCGCACGCCCGCCTGCACGAGGAACCGCTCGCCTGCCGTGCAGCTCTGCCCGGCGCACAGGTAGGCCGCCTCGAGAGCGGCGTCGGCCGCGAGGTCAAGATCGGCATCGCCGAGTATCACCATCGGACCGTTGCCGCCGAGCTCGAGTAGCTGCGTCTTGCCCGCCGCCCGGGCGGCTACCTTGCCGCCGGTTTCCACCGAGCCCACGAACCCCACGCCGGCCACCAGCGGGTGCCCGACGACGGCGTCACCGACGATCGGGCCTGGCCCAGAGACGAGGTTGAACACACCCGCCGGGAGACTCGCCTGCGCGATGACCTCTGCCAGCAGGGCGCAACAGGCCGTCGTCGTCGGCGCCGGCACCCAGACGACGGTGTTGCCGGCGGCGAGTGCGGGCGCGAAGATCTCCGCGCCCATCGTGTACGGCCAGTTCCACGGGCTGACGACGCCGACCACGCCGAGCGGGACCCGCGCGGCCAGCACCCGGCGGTCGGCCGAGGTCGATGCGGGCAGCGCCCCCGCCACCCGGATGGCGTCCTGCGCGGCCATCGTGAAGTACGCGGCGAGCTCGTCGACCTCGTCGTAGGCCTCGGCGACCAGCGGCTTGCCCTGGTCCTCGGTGAGCGCCCTGGCCAGGTCGTCGCGCCTGGCCGAGATGCCGGCGACGATCCGCTCGAAGGCGGCAGCGCGGTCGAACGCGGACCGGGCTGACCAGCCGGGGAAGGCAGCGGCCGCCGCGCGGACGGCCGCATCGGCGTCGGCGGCATCGCCGAGCGCGACCGTGGCGAACCGCTCGCCCGTCGACGGGCTGACCGCGTCCGCGGTGCCGCCGGCGCCGGGCCGCCAGTCCGCTCCGATATAGAGCAAGTGTTCCCGCATGGATACCCATCCCCGATCCCCGCGCGAACAGGCTGGGTCACGCCTATCGCTAGTTACCGGTCGAAGCCTAAGGAAATGGTGCCATGCCTGGCAAGGAGGCGAAGGTCCTGTCCGGGAGATGACCAGTTCACAGCGCGGTCGGCCGCCCCGCCGGCCGGCCGCTCGGCGGCCACCGCCGCCCGCCGGCGGCGGTGCGGCCGGTACTAATGTCGCGCTATGACGCGTCTTCCTTACCTGCGATACGACGATCTGGATACCGGCGGCCGGGAAGTGTGGGACGGCATCGTCGGGTCCCGCGGCGCCGAGCTGGTCAATGCCGACGGAGGGCTGATCGGCCCGTTCAACGCGTTCGTACACGCTCCCGGCGTGGGCCGGCACCTGAGCAGGCTCGGCGGCAGGCTGCGGTTCCGGACGTCGATCGAGCGCAGGCTCAGCGAACTGGCGATCATCACGGTGGGAGCGCACTGGAAGGCCGAGTTCGAGTGGTGGGCGCACGCGCGGATGGCCCGCGAACAGGGCGTGCCCGATCTCGTTATCGAGGCGATCGGCCGCGGCGAGGAACCTGCGTTCGAGGCCGACGACGAGCGCGTCGTCTACGCCGTGGCGCGCCAGGTCACCGAGACCGGGCAGCTCGACCAGCCCGGCTACGACGCGGCCAGCAGGCTGCTCGGCGACGAGGGCATGGTCGAGCTGGTCGCACTGTGCGGCTACTACACGCTGGTCTCGTACCTGCTCAACGCCTTCGCCGTGCCGCTACCGCCGGGAGCGGCGGCGCAGTGGCCTGACGGCCATTGCGAGTCGTGATATCGGCGCGAAACGCTTGACCGCGGCATGCCGGTTCGTCCAGACTCTGAGCCATCGCGTGGGGAGGAGCCATTATGCGCGGGTTGACCGGTCGGTCCTATGCAGTGACCGTTGTGGCGGCAGTTGCGCTTGCCGGAGTGAGCGCGTTCGGCCCGGCCGCCGGCCATCGCGGCACCGCGGCGGCCACATCGGTCACGTGGACCAGGATCTCGGCGAACACCGGCGAGGCGAGCGCGTCGGCCGGAATGCTCAGAACCGCCGACGGCAGGCTGCACGTCGTCTGGCAGAGCAACGACCATGCCAACGGCTTCTCGCTGCACTACTCGACGCTCGGCACCAGGGCCAAGCTGGTGAACACCGGCAGGTTCCTCAGTAGCTGGGCCGCGCTGACCACCTACCCCCGGCTCGTGCCGGGACCGGGCGGCGGGATCCGGCTCGTCTTCACCGGCGCCAACGGGATTAATGGCAGCCCGTTCAACCTCAGCACGATGTACTCGGCCACCAGCGGCCCCGGCGGCGCCACATGGACGCTGACGCCCGGGTCGATGTCACAGTCCAAGCTCGTGCCGCTGACCGATGACGCCGCGGTGAACGAGTCCAACGGGACCCCGGTGGCCGGCTGGAGTGCCGGCGCCGCGTTCGCCTTCCACGTCGGGGTGGACCCGACCACTCCGGCAACTGCTCCCGACCGGTCGGTCGGCACCGGCGCCGGCGGCAACGTCGTCGGCCCGACGATGGCCAGGGACAAGGCCGGGAAGATCTGGGCGGCCTGGTTCGACGGCTCTTTCAAGGCCGACCAGGGCTACTACGTCGACCAGATCCTGCCGTCGGCGAAGGCGCGGGTGAAGGCGCCGGGCTCGGGCGGGAACACCGCGAACAACCAGCCGCTCGAGGCGGTGGCATTCACCGCGCGGGTAGGCGGCGGCCTCTACCTCGCCTACTGCGTGCCCACCAAGACCGTGCCGTGCGCGCACATCGCGCTGTGGCGGAACGGATCGGCCAAGGCGCGCGTGGTCCCGGGATCGGCGACCGGCCACGCGTCGCACGTGGCGATCGCCGCCGGTCCGAGCGGGCACCTGTCGATCGCCTGGTACGACTCGGGGCTGAACAAGATCAGGGTCGTCCGCACCAACGCCGCAGCGACCGGGTTCGGGTCGGCACGGACGATCAGCGCGCCGCCGAGCACTATCGCGTTCGACGGTCTCCAGTTGCAGGGGAGCAAGGGCCCTCTCGACGTGATCGCGCTGACCCTGCAGAACAAGACCGGCGTCACGGCATTCTGGGCCACCGAGCTGCCGTCCTGACGTCGGCCGAGGCGCAGCGCGGCTCAGAACAGGCGGAGCGCGCCGTCGTCCGTGCCGCGCATGGACTCGTAGTCGAGCGTGAGGCAGCGGATGCCGCGGTCCTGGGCGAGCACGCGTGCCTGCGGCCTGATCTCCTGGGCGGCGAAGATGCCCTGCACCGGGCCGAGCAGCGGGTCGCGGTTGAGCAGTTCCATGTAGCGGGTGAGCTGCTCGACCATGGTCAACCGGCGTGGCGGTAGCGCCATCTTGGTCCCAGGCTGACCTGTCCCGTCGGCTTGATGTGCCCAGCCTGGGGGTTCGGGTTCGCCGGGGACTACCTCGGCCTTGATCGGTGCCCGGTCAGGCCATCATCGCCATCCCCAGTTCGACATCGTCAAGGTTCTTGCAACATGCCGCGCCAAATGCTATAGAGCGTGACGAAAGTGCACTAAAATGCGGTTCGACAAAGACCGCGTGGTGATCACGTGGCGCAGGGGCGACAGTGATGCAGCGTCGGCTGCTTGAAAAATCTCCATGCGGCCTACGTAACGCTAGAACAACGTCCCCTCGCGTTCGATCCCGCGCATGGCGTCGTAGTCCAGGACCACGCACCTAATTCCGCGGGCTTCCGCCAGCGTACGCGCCTGTGGCTTTATCGTCTGCGCAGCGAGCACGCCCTTGACCGGGGTCAGGAGCGGGTCCCGGTTCAGCAGCTCCAGGTACCTGGTCAACTGTTCGACAGCATCGATGCCAGCGTGGCGCTTGATCTCGACAGCCACATGAGTGCCTCCGCCCGAAGCGACACCTCCGTTAGAATTGGACCCGTCGATTTCGCCGCGCCGTTTCACCTCGATGGCGACGCTAGTGCCCAGGCCGTCCCGGCACATCAGGTCGACCGGCCCGATCGCGGTCGGATACTCCCTGCGCACCAGCCGCCAGCCTTCGCCGAGCACCTGCATCTGGGCGGCGAGCAGTTCCTGAAGATGCGCCTCGACGCCGTCCTTGACCAGCCCGGGGTCCTCGCCGAGCGGGTAGGAGCTGTCGCTGACGATCTCCTCGATGTGCACCGTCAGCGTCTCGCCCGACTTGCCGGTGACCACCCACTCGGAGTCCGACTCGGTGAGCCTGCACGGCGGCGACATCCAGTTGAGCGGCTTGTAGGAGCCGCCGTCGCTGTGCACGAGAACCGAGCCGTCGGCCTTGACGATCAGCAGCCGCATGGCCGCGGGCAGATGCGCCGAGAGGCGTCCCGCGTAGTCGACGCTGCACCGGGCGATCACCAGACGCATGCGCGCAACTGTAGTGGGTGCCGCACGGGTCGCGGCCCGGCACGCCGATGCCGTCACCGGACCGGTCATCCTGCGTGCCGGTGTGCGGCGAGTTCCCAGGTGGCCGTGCCGGCCAGAGTCCGGCCGACGGTAAGGTCACGGCCATGGAAGTTCGCGAGGTGGGGGTCGTCGGCCTGGGCACGATGGGGGCGGGAATCGCCGAGGTCTTCGCCCGGGGCGGCCTGTCGGTCACCGCCGTGGAGGCCGACCGGGACGCGCTGGCCCGCGGCATGTCGATCCTGGGCTCCTCGCTCGGCCGGGCCGTCTCGCGCGGGAAGCTGACCGAGGACGAGCACGCGCAGATACTCGGCCGGGTCCGGCCGGGTTCGGCGATGACCAGCCTGTCGGGGGCCGACCTGGTGATCGAGGTCGTGCCCGAGCAACTCGCCGTCAAGCGCCAGGTCCTGGCCGAGCTTGACCAGGTGCTCCGGCCGACCGCGATCGTCGCGACGAACACGTCCTCGCTGTCGGTCACCACCATCGCCGCGGGCTCGGCATACCCCGGGCGGGTCGTCGGCATGCACTTCTTCAACCCGGCGCCGGTGATGAGGCTGGTCGAGGTCGTCAGCACCGTGCTCACCGAGCCCGCGGCCGGCCAGGCGGTGACCGCGCTCGCCCGCCGCCTGGGCAAGACGCCGGTGCAGGTCACGGACCGGGCCGGGTTCGTCGCCAACGCGCTGCTGCTGCCGTACCTGAACCACGCGGTCCGGCTGCTCGAGACCGGGTACGCGACCAGGGACGACATCGACCTCGCCGTCACCGCGGGCATCGGGCTGCCGATGGGCCCGCTGGCCCTGCTCGACCTGATCGGCCTGGACACCTCGCTCGCGGTACTCCAGGTGCTGCAGCGCGAGTTCGGCGGGACCAGGTATACCCCCGCGCCGCTGCTGCGCCGGCTGGCCGACGCCGGCCGCACCGGGCGCAAGAGCGGCAGCGGCTTCTACGACTATCCCGCGCAGTCGCCGCCCGCCGCCGGCTCGCCCGCGGGGCAGCGCGCCGAGCCGCCGCCGCCCGGCACCGTCACCCTGATCGACCCCGCGGCCGCCGGGGCCCGCACCGGCGCGGCGGAGGGGGCCGGGCCGCACTCGGAGCGGGCCGCCGAGCTGGCCAGCCTGGTCGCGGCCGCCGGGATCAGCGTGACCCGCAATCCGGTGCACCCGACCGACCTGGTGATCGTCGCGGTCGGCCCGCAAGGCGGCGTGCTCGGCCCGGCAACCGCCGCGGGCCGGGCGGCCGACGCCGTCGGCCTGCACGTGGCGGCGCCGGGGCTGGCCGAGATCGTGCCGACCCCGCTGACCTCCGCTCGCGCGCTCGCGCACGCCGGGGCGCTGGTCGCGCGCCTTGGCCTGCCCGCGGTCCGGTCGGCCGACCGGCCTGGCCTGCTGGCAGGCGCGCTGCTCTACCCGCACCTGCGCGACGCGGTCGCGATGATCGGCGACGGTTACGCGACGGCGTCCGACGTCGACACCGCGATGACGCTTGGCTGCGGCTATCCGCGCGGGCCGGTGCGGATGCTCGCCGAGGCCGGCGTCGAGCGGGCGGCGGAGGTGCTGGCCGCCATGCACGCGGGCTACGGCGACCCGGCGTTCGCGCCGCCGCCGCTGCTGACCGACTATGCGCGCGGCGGACTCCCCCCGCTGGGACACGAGGCGAGCTGATCATGGCACGTCCGGTGCGGCCGGGATCGGGGCTCGCGGCGCCCGGCCGCACGCCGCGAGCGCTCGCCGCCTGCTGCGCCGGTCCAGGCCGGCGGACCGGCCGCCTCGCGTCGGCGAACCGCCGATGAGCCCGAGGAAGGCGCGTCGGCTCCCCGGCGAGGTGCCGCGCCGCCCGCGCCGTGGCGGCCGGATACCGCCGGCCGCCACCGGGGCCCGGGCCGGCCGGGCCGACGACGAGGAGTCCGCGGCCAGGCTCGGTCCGGCGCAGGTACAGCAGTGGCCGGACGGCGCCTGGGTGGTGCGGCACGTTCCCGGCTCGGCGGGCGGGAAGACCTACCGCTGCCCCGGCTGCGACCAGGAGATCAGGCCGGGCACGGCGCACGTGGTCGTGTGGCCGGAAGAGACGCCAGGGCTGGCCGAGCGCAGGCACTGGCACAATGCTTGCTGGCGGCGGCGTCCGCGGCGGCCCGGGCCGTCAGGCTACCGGTGAGCAACGCACAGGTGGTCGGCGGGTGGCGCGGGTGGCGGCCGCCACGGTGCCCGCCCGGGTGGCCGCGGGTCAGTGAGGGGCAGTGGTGGACCAGAGCGGTGCCGTGGAGATCAGGGCGGGCACCGTGCTGCCTGCCCGGCGCGAGGACATCGTGCTGCGCACGGCCGACGGGATCGACCTGGTCGGCGAGCTGGCCCTGCCGCCGCGCCGGGACCCGGTCGCCACGCTGGTCTGCCTGCATCCGCTGCCCACGGCCGGCGGGATGATGGACAGCCACGTGCTGCGCAAGGCGTCGTTCCGGCTGCCGGCGCTGGCCGACCTGGCGGTGCTCCGCTTCAACACCCGCGGCACCTCGTCCGATCGCGGCACCAGCGGCGGCGAGTTCGGCGGCGGCGGGCCCGAGCGGTACGACGTGGCGGCGGCGATCGAGTTCTGCGTCGCCACCGGGCTACCAGAGATCTGGCTGCTCGGCTGGTCGTTCGGCACCGAACTCGCGCTGATGTGGGGCAACGTGCCGCAGGTGCAGGGGGCGATCCTGCTCTCTCCCGCGCTGCGCAGGGCCACCGGCGCCGACCTCGACCGGTGGGCCGCGAGCGGCAAGCCGCTGCTCGTGCTGGTGCCCGAGCTCGACGACTACCTGCGGCCGGCGCAGGCGCGGGAGCGGTTCGCGCGGGTGCCGCAGGCCACGCTGGTCGCGGTCGACCGGGCGAAACATCTGTGGGTCGGGGAGCCTTACGTCCGGATCGTGCTGAATGAGATTGTGCGGTTGCTCAACCCCGCGGCCTGGCCGCTTCCCGCTGACTGGAAGGAACCAACGTGAGCCTGTTCGACCTCACCGGCAAGACTGCCTTCGTCACCGGCGCCTCGCGCGGGATCGGCCGCGCGATCGCGGTCGCGCTAGCGCAGGCAGGCGCCGACGTCGCGCTCGTCGCGCGGACCGCCGAGGGGCTGGCCGACACGGCGGAGGACGTGACCGCCGCGGGCCGTGACGCCGTCGTCATCCCCGCGGACGTGACCGACCAGGCGGGCGTGGCCGGTGCCGTGACGACGGCGATCGACCGGCTCGGGCACGTCGACATCGTGGTGAACAACGCGGGCGGCTCGAACTTCATGGTCAGCTTCCGCGATCTGCGGCTGACCGGCTGGGACAAGCTGATCAGGCTCAACCTCAGCTCCGCCGTCTACGTCTGCCACGCGTTCGCCGGTCACCTGCTCGACCGGGGCGCCGGTTCGGTGATCAACGTGGCCTCCGTGGCCGGTGTCGCCGCGTCCCCGCTGATCAGCCCGTACGGCGCGGCGAAAGCCGGGCTGATCTCGCTGACCAAGTCGCTCGCGGTGGAGTGGGCGGCCGACGGCGTCCGGGTCAACGCGCTGTGCCCGGGGTGGACGGCGACCGACCTGAACCGCGGCCTGTGGGAGGACCCGGTCGCCGGGCCGGCGACGGTCGCGACGGTGCCGATGCACCGCTGGGCGAGGGCGGAGGAGATGGCCGGGCCCGCCGTGTTCCTCGCGAGCGACGCCTCGTCCTATCTGACCGGCCAGGCGATCGTCGTGGACGGGGGCCAGACCGTCAACTCGTGATAGCCGGCCGGTAGCTAAGAGGCCCCTCCGCGCAGCGGAGGGGCCTCTTAGTTCAGCCCGGGTGACCGGGACTTACTCGGTCCACCACTCGTCGTTGTCGCCGTCGCCCGGCTTGCCGGTGGCGTGCTTCGCCTCGGTCTTGGCCATGGACGCCGGGCCTTGCCTGCCGCCGGACGGGCCCGAGCCGCCGTTGGCCGCCGGGGCGGCCGAGACCGCCCGCGGAGCCGCGATGGCCGAGGCCGACGCGGAGGACAGGCTGGTGGCCGACGGGCCGAGAAGCTGGCTGATCTGCGACAGGTGCGCCTGGACGGTCTCGTACTGCTTGTTGGCCTCGTCGACCCGGCGCTGCGCCGTGCTGGCGTGCCTGTCCGCGTCGGCCTTCGCCTCGGCGAGAAGCTGGTCGGCCTGCGCCTTGGCCTGGGCGACGATGTCATCGGCGTTCTTCTTCGCGCTGCTGACAAGATGCCTGGCGTGGTCGTCGGCGTCCCGCCTGGACTGCTCGGCCTGGGCGCTGGCCTTGCTGGCCCGCTGCTCGGCCGTCGCGGCCCGCTGCTCGGCCTCCGAGACCAGCCGCTGGGTCGCGGCCTGCGCCGCGGCCAGGCGCTCGGCCTCCTGCCGCTCCGCTTCCTCGCGCCGGGAGGCGAGCTGGATGTCGAACTCGGCCTCGGCCTGCGCGCGCTGTGCCTCGCTCTCCTCCAGGATGCGCTGCGCCTGGCTGCGCATCTCGTCGGCCTGGCGCTTGGACGTGGTCAGGATCTCGTCGCGCTCGCGCTTGGACGAGGCCTTGAGCTGGGCGACTTCCCGCTCCGTGGTCGTGCGCAGCTTGGCGATCTCGCGCTCGACGGAGGCCCGCTTCTCGGCCACCTCGTGGTCGACCATCGCGCGCAGCTTGGCGACCTCGCGCTCGGTCGTGGAGGTCAGCTCGTCCGACTCCCTGTGCGCCGTCGTCCTGATGCTGTCGGCCTCCCGCTCCGCGGAGGCTCGCAGGTCGTCGGTCTCACGCTTGGCGTTGGCGCGCAGCTCGGCCGTCTCGTTCTCGGCGCCGGCCCGCAGCTCGGCCGCGTCGACCTTGGCTGATGCCAGAAGCTGGCTCGCCTCGGTCCTGGCCTCCTGGAGGATCTCGTCCCGCTGCTCCTCGGCCAGCCGCAAGAGCTGCTCGATCTTCGAGCCGAGCCCCGAGTACGTCGGGCGCTCCTGCTCCTGCATCTGCCGGTGCAGGTAGGCGATTTCCTGCTGAGTCGCCTGATACGACTGCCGCATGTCGCGCAGCCTGGTGTCCATCTCCCGCAGATGGGCTTCGACCTCCTCCTGATCGTAGCCGCGCATCTTCTGAGAGAAGACGGGGTGCGGCTGGTCATCGTCGAAGAAAGTGCCGAGCTGAGCATTGATATCGGGCTGCATGTCGCCTAATCCTGGGGTATACGGGGGGTTGTCGAATCCTAGAGCCTGCCGGGACTCCGATGTCAGCGCCGGTGCGGTTCGCCTGGATTGCTTTGGGCCCAGCAGCCGCAGGACTGCCTGGGCCACAGCCCGCTCGCCAGTTCACGTTCCCGGTGCTGGCAGCGTACTCCGCTGCTCGCGCATTGGAGGCCTGTTCGCTGCTGCTCGTGGCCTAGCTCACGAATTATTCGGCTTACTCCGCCTTTCCGTGTGCTGTCCGGCCCCGCTGACCGGTTTGGCGGGCCCAGACCACCGCGATTCCGGCACCTGCGCCCCTGTTTAGCTCGCTGCTGACCTGACGGCCGATTCGACCAGTTCGGTCAGCACCCCGCCGACGTCGGCGGGATGCAGGAAGGCGATCGACGCGCCCATCGAGCCATGCCGCGGCCTGGAGTCGAGCAGCCGGACGCCGGTCGCGCCGATGGCGGCCATGGCGGCCTCGATGTCGGTGACGCCGTACCCCACGTGATGCACGCACTCACCGCGCCGCGCGATGAACCGGCCGACCGGGGTGTCGGGCCCGAGCGGCTCGAGTAGCTGCACGTACGACGTGCCGGCCGGCGCGTCGGCGACGACGAGCATGGCCTCCCTGACCCCCTGCTCGGAGTTGGTGTCGCGGCTGACCACGGCGAGCCCGAACGTCGCCTCGTAGAAGGCCGTGGCCGCGTCGAGGTCGCGGCACGCGATCCCGACGTGGTCGATGCGAGTCAGCACGGCTTTGCTCCCTTGCGCCGCGGCGCGGTAGTGGCGCCGACCTGTCGTAGTGTTGCAGCTATGAGCGAAGCGGTAATTGTCGGCGGTGCCAGGACGGCGATCGGGAAGCTGCTCGGCTCGCTCGGCGGCTTCAGCGGCGTCGAGCTCGGCGGCATCGCGATCAAGGCGGCGCTCGACCGGGCCGGGGTCCCCGGCGACCGGGTCGACTACGTGATCATGGGACAGGTGCTCCAGGCCGGCGCGGGCCAGATCCCGTCCCGGCAGGCCGCGGCCGCGGCCGGGATCCCGATGACGGTTCCGTCGCTCACGATCAACAAGGTCTGCCTGTCCGGGCTCGACGCGGTCGCGCTGGCCGCCCAGCTCATCAGGGCGGGTGAGTTCGACGTCGTCGTGGCCGGCGGGATGGAGTCTATGACCAACGCGCCGCACCTGCTCCCGGCCGCGCGCAAGGGAATCAAGTACGGCTCCGCCGAGGTCGTCGACTCCATGGAGCTTGACGGGCTGACCGACGCGTTCGACCACGTCTCGATGGGGAGCTCGACCGAACGGCACAACACCAGGCTGGACATCGGCCGGGCCGAGCAGGACGAGTTCGCCGCCATGTCGCACCAGCGCGCGGCGGTGGCGATCAAGAACGGGCTGCTGGCCGAGGAGATCGTGCCCGTGCCTGTCCCGCAGCGGCGGGGCGAGCCCGTGACCTTCGACACCGACGAGGGCGTCAGGGCCGACACCACCGTCGAGGCGCTGGCCAGGCTCCGGCCCTCGTTCGCCGCGGACGGCACGATCACGGCGGGCTCGGCGTCGCAGATCTCGGACGGCGCGTGCGCCGTAGTGGTGATGTCGGCAGACGCGGCGGCGGCCGCGGGCGCGACGGTCCTGGCCGAGGTCGGCGCGCACGGCGTCGTGGCCGGCCCGGACAACTCCCTGCAGTCACAGCCGTCGAACGCGATCCGGCGTGCGCTGACCAAGGCCGGGCTTTCCGTTGAAAATCTGGATCTGATCGAGATCAACGAGGCGTTCGCCGCCGTGGCGATCCAGTCGATGCGCGATCTTGGCGTCGGACCCGAGATCGTCAACGTGAACGGCGGCGCGATCGCGCTCGGCCACCCGATCGGGATGAGCGGCGCCAGGCTCGCGCTGCACCTGATCCACGAGCTCGGGCGGCGCGGCGGCGGGCTTGGCGCGGCCGCGTTGTGCGGCGGCGGCGGTCAGGGCGACGCGCTGCTGCTCCGGGTTCGCGCGCCCGGCCGCGGCTAGCCGACGTGCCGGGCGACGCGAAAGCCGAGGCGCTCGTCACCGCGGCGCGCGGCGGGGACGCCCGGTCGCTGGCGAAGCTGGTCTCGGTCGTCGAGAACGGCTCGTCCGCGCTTCGGCCGGTCATGCGCGCGGTAGCGCCTTATGCGGGGCACGCGCGCGTGGTCGGCCTGACCGGCTCGCCCGGCGTCGGCAAGTCGACGGTGACCGGCGCGCTGCTGCGCGCCTGGCGTGCGCTCGGCCTGCGGGTCGCGGTGCTGGCCGTGGACCCGACCTCGCCGTTCACCGGCGGCGCGCTGCTCGGCGACCGGGTCAGGATGCAAGACCACGCCACCGACGCCGGCGTGTTCATCAGGTCGATGGCCAGCCGGGGGCATCTCGGGGGGCTCGCGGTCGCCGCGCCGCAGGCAGTGCGGGTGCTGGACGCGGCCGGGTTCGACCTGATCTGCGTCGAGACGGTCGGCGTCGGCCAGGCCGAGGTGGGGGTCGCGTCGCTGGCCGACACCACGCTGGTGATCGCCGCGCCGGGGATGGGCGACTCGATCCAGGCGGCCAAGGCGGGGATCCTGGAGATCGCCGACATCTTCGTCGTCAACAAGAGCGACCGGCCGGGCGCGCAGGAGGTGGTGCGCGACCTGCGCGGCATGCTCGCCCTGGCCGCCCGCGAGGAGGGCGCGTGGCGGCCGCCGATCGTGTCCGCGTCGGCCGCCACCGGCGAGGGCATCGACGAGCTGGTCACGAGGCTGGACGCGCACTGGTCGTGGCTCGGCGAGTCGGGGGAGCGAGACCGGCGGCGGCTGGCCAGGGCGCGCGAGGAGGTCTCGGCGATCGCGGTCGCGCAGCTTCGGCGGCGGCTCGGGGGGCTGCCCGGCCAGTCGCGTCTCGACGAGCTGGCGGCCCAGGTAGCGGCCGGCAAGCTCGACCCCTACTCCGCCGCCGACGAGCTGGCCTCCGTTCCATGATCGTGCTTGACTGACCGGTCTATGCGACTCGATGCGACGTCGAACCACCACGATCATGGAGTACCCGGTCGAAGAGACTGCTGACGGCTTGGCCGGCGCCGGCGCCGATCAAGGCGCCGACGACGGTGTCGCCCGGGTAGTGGACGCCGGTGTGCACCCGGGAGTAGGCCACGCTCCCGGCCAGGAACCAGATGGCGACCGCCAGCCACGGGCTGTCCCTGCTGACCGCGGTGGCGAACGCGAAGGCGGCGGCCGAGTGCCCGGAAGGGAACGATGTCGATGACGGCATCGGCACGTGCCGGGCGCCAGGCACGCCCGCCCCGGCGCGGTCCGGCCGGCGCCGGCCGGAGAGCGTCTTGACGCCGAGGTTGACCAGCGCCGAGGTGACCCCGATGGCCAGGACGCCGCGGCCCGCCGCGCGCCTGCCCGCCGGGCCGGTGAGCGCGATCGCCCCGGCGATCGCGAGCCACAGCCGGGAGTGGTCGGCCGAACTGGAGAGCCGGCGCATGGCCGCGTCCAGGGCGGGAGCCGGCACCGAGGCCACCGCGGCGTAGACGGCGCGGTCGATCGCGCCGAGCTGGTGCAGCACCTCGGCCACGCGCTGCCTGACCGGGCCGCCGAGCCTGGTCAGCTCGTCGGCGATCAGGTCGGCGACCGCCTCGGCGCCGCTGTCGGCGCCGGCGGCGTCCGGACCGGCCGCCCGCGGCCCGCCGGGCTGCCCTGAGGCCATCGCTGCATGCTAGCACCGGGTCCCGGGCAGTTCTCTGTACGAGGTCATCGCCTTCGAGCAGGCAGGAGGTTCGTGGTTGGCGAGGTCGAACGCGGGTGCCGCGAGTGCCGGGGAGGCGTCGGGGGCCGGGGGCGGGGCGGGTGCCGGGTCCCGGCCGGCGGCGTCCGAGCGCGCGAGTGCGGTGCTCTCGCTCGCGTCGCTGGCTGCCGCACTGCTCGCCCTCACGCTGAACGTGGTGCTCAGGATCGGCGCGTTCACGCTTGCCCTGGTCGGGCTGCTGGCCGGCGTGACGGCCTGCTGGT
>DASPZH010000214.1:0-4686 GCA_035636335.1 Streptosporangiaceae bacterium | reverse complement strand
CGTCCGGGCGCTGCTGGCCGGCCGTATAGCCGACGGCCACCCGAGACGGGATCCCGAGCAACCTGGCCAGGACGGCCATGGCGAAGGCGAACTGCTGGCAGTAGCCCTGCCGGCTGGTCGTCAGGAAGGCCAGCAGGCCCCGCGGTGAATTGGGGACAGTGGACTGCAGCGAGTACCTGAACCGGCTAGACAGGAACCATCGCTCCAGCGCTACCGCGCGGCCGAACTCGGTCTTTTCGCCCTTGGTGACCTGACGGGCGATCTTGATCAGGCGCGGTGTCACGGGGGACCTGAAGCCCAGATAGGACGCCGCGATCGGCGGCGGCACGCGCTGAGCCGCCGCCACCATGGCCGGCGTTGGCTCAACGTCTCCGCTGGTCACCGTGTAGCGCAGGGACGAGCCGATGGTGTCGCCCGAGTAGACCATCAGCGTGCCCACCGACTCGTGCCAGGTACCGGGGACGTTGATCCGCATCGGCCAGTACGGCGCCGGCAGGAAGTGAATCGGCCACGAGTAGCCGATCAGCCGCGGGACGGTGATCGTGGTCCTGATCTGGGTCCGCGGCGTGCTGTCGGCCAGCCCTGGCGCGGGCAGCAGTGCCTTGGTTCCGACCACGGCGCCGGAGGTCGGACGGGTCAGGTCCCAGTCACCCGCTCGGGCGTCATAGTTGAGCACGTAGACCTGCAGGTAGTTGTCCGCGTTGTCGGCGGTGGTCCGGTAGGTCAGCACGCGCTCAGGTGACGACCGGGTCAGCAGGCCGTGTAGCTGGGCGACCGGATTGGGCAGGCCCACGGGGACCCGGCTGCCGCCGCCGTCTCCTGAGTGGCCGCCGAAGATCTGGTGCAGGGTGAGGCCGGGCAGCAGCAGCGGCGCGATAAGCGCCGCGCACACGGCGGCCAGGCCGATCCGGCGGCCGGTGGCGGCCAGCACACCCATGTCGGCTCCGCCGAGCCGCTCATCCTCGCCCGCGTAGTGCCACACCGTGACGACCCGGCCCCAGCCGCGCAGCCGGTAGCGGCCGTCGGAGGACAGCAGCGCCAGGTAGCCCGCGGCGGCGAGCAGGAACGTGATCGCGCCGTCGACCCCGCCGACCTTGGCCGGGAAGGCGATCGGGGCCATGTAGACCACGAGCAGCGGCAGCCCGGCGATGGCCGGCCGGTGCAGCCTGACCGCGAGGAAGTCGACCACGACCGCGACCAGCCCGATGCCGCCGGCCGCGAGCAGCAGCACGCCGTGGTGGCCGGCGACCGGCGGCGGGCCTTTCGCGGCGGAGAGGCCGGCGCCCACGAGCGTGGCCAGGTGGTGAACCGAGGCCGGGGTCGGCACGACCGCGAGGAACGACCGGCCCGCGGCCAGCAGCACGTTCAGGTAGAGCAGCAGCGCCGCGAGGTAGGTCGCCAGCCCGGCGATCACCCGCAGCCAGCGCACCCCGGACATGCTCGCGGCGCATGCCGCGACAACCACGACCCCGGTCGCCTTGAGGTACGGCGAGTGCGCCACCAGGAGCGGCATGCTGGCCAGCCCGGCGAGCGCCGTCGCGCCGGCGCCGGCCTGAACCGGGCTCTGCCTAGCCAGCGTTCCGGCCAGCGCCACGACCACGACCGCACCGGCCGCGTCGACAAGCCAGGCTGCGCCGCTGATCAGGCTGAACTCAGAGACCGAGGCGAGGATGACGGCGGCGGCGGCGGCGGCGGTCAGGCGATGGTTCATCGTGCTGGCGCTCCAAGGTCGCTTTGGCGCACGGGCGCCAGGTAGCCACCGGACCTCGGCAGTCGCTGCCAGGCGACCGCGAGCGGCGTGGCGGCATCGACCGTGACCACCTGCCAGCCTGCGGCGCGCAGCACGGCCTCGGCGGCGGTCGTCTCTCCGTGCCTATCCGGTGGCGCGGTCGGGTCCGCGCTCGCCGCCGTGATGGCCGGCTTGCGGCCGTGCCGCCCGTTCTCGGCCGCGCCCCCTGGCTGGCCCGCCTCGCGGGGGGCCCGGTCGCGCCCGCCGTCGCCGTCGCGCCCGGGCGGGGACGCCCAGGTTGACACGGCGAGCAGCAGCGCGATGCCCTGACGGCCGTGGCGGCGGGCCGTCGCGATCTCCTTGGCGGCATCCGCGGAGAGCCGGCCGGCGATCAGGACGAGCAGCCCGCCCTCGATGGTGCTGAGCGCGGCGGTGGTCCTGGCGAAGTCGTGATTGCGCGACGTCGTGACCACCGAGAGCGCGTCAAGCAGCACGTCTTCGAACATCGCGGGACCGGCCAGCGGCCCGCCGTCGGTCAGCAGGTGACCGTCGAGCCCGGACCTGGCCACGTGCACGCCGATCGAGGCCGCGGCGCCGACGGCGAACTCGAACGACGAACTCGGGCCCGTGCCGACGTGGGCGCTGCGCCGCGAGTCCAGGATGACCACCGCCCGGTCCTGCCAGCGCTGCTCCTCGCGCCGCACCATCAGCTCGCCGTACCTGGCCGTGGACCGCCAGTGCACCCGGCGGAGCTCGTCACCGTCCCGGTAGGCCCGCGGGATCACGTCGTCGTCTCCGGCGGCTGAAGTCATCCGGGTCCTGCCGTCCCCGTCGGTGGACCAGCTTCCGGTGGTGGCGGCCGAGGTCAGCGCCGTGACCTTGGGGGTGACGGTCAGCGTGTTCCTGGTCGCGAAGTTGGCCGTCAGCTCCACCAGTCCGAAGACATCGGCGATCCTGACCCGCATCGGGCCGACCACGAACTTGCCGCGCAGGTCGGAGCGGAGCGGGTAGCTGACCTCGCGGGCGCCGCCCCGCTCGATACCGTTCACCACGTACCGCGGCCTGGCACCGAGCGAGTAGGGGATGGTCTCCTCGGCGAGCAGCAGCCCGGTCGATATCCGGCTGACGTTCTCCAGCCGGATCGTCACCGTGGCCGGCTGGCCGGGCGTGACCCGCGGCGGGTCGATCCTGCGCTCGCAGCGAAGCTGGTAGCGCGCCCGGCGCGCGGTCAGGGCCGAGAACACGGGCAGGCAGATGAGCAGCACTCCGACGCTGACCATCGCGTCGCTGCCCAGTGTCAGCCCGGCGAGTATGCCGACGATCCCGGCGGCGAGGAACGATGCCCCGCGAACCGTGAACCAGGTGAGTACCGACCGCATCGGCGCCTCCTTCTGGCTGCCCTGTCAATGTATGTGCTCGGCACGGCCGGTGCCAGACGCGGGCTTGCCGGGCCCGGCCTGCCCGGCCGGGCGTTACCTGCCGGGCAGCGGCACTCGCTCGAGGATCCTGGCGAGCACCTGCGCCGGGTGCTCGCGGCCCACGACCGCCTCGGCCGTGGGCAGCAGCCGGTGCGCGAGCACCGGTCCGGCCAGTGCCTGCACGTCGTCGGGGATCACGAAGTGGCGGTCCTCGAGGGCGGCCAAGGCGCGGCTGGCCCGCAGCAGGTGGAGCGCGGCCCTGGGTGAAGCGCCGAGCCGCAGCGCGGTGGCGGTCCTGGTCGCGGTGATGATGTCGATGATGTACTGGCGGACCTGCGGGGCGACGTGCACCTTGCGCACGGCAGCGATGAGCGCGCGCACGTCGGCGGCGTGCGCGGCTGGTTTCAGGTCGTCCAGCGGCGAGCTTGACCCGTAGGTGTCGAGCATCGCGGTCTCGGCCGCGGCGTCCGGGTAGCCGATCGAGACCCGCGCGGTGAACCGGTCGCGCTGGGCCTCGGGAAGCGGGTACGTGCCCTCCATCTCGATCGGGTTCTGCGTCGCTATCACCATGAACGGCGACTCCAGCGGGTATGTCACACCGTCGACGGTGACCTGCCGCTCCTCCATGCTCTCCAGCAACGCGGACTGGGTCTTCGGCGAAGCCCGGTTGATCTCGTCGCCCAGCACGAGGTTGGCGAAGATCGGGCCCGGCTTGAACTCGAACTCGCGTAGTTCCTGGTTGAATGCGCTGACCCCGGTGATGTCGCTCGGCAGCAGGTCAGGAGTGAACTGGACGCGCCGGACGGAGCAGTCGATCGACCTGGCCAGCGCCTTCGCCAGCAGCGTCTTGCCCACTCCGGGGACATCCTCGATCAGCGCGTGCCCTTCGGCCAGCAGCACCGTCAGCGCCAGCCGGATCGCGTCCGGCTTGCCGACGACGACCGTGTTGACCGCCGCGTTGATTCGGTGCGCGACCGGAATCAGCTCGTCAAGCGTGCGCTCCGCCTGGTCGGCTTCAGCAGACACTCGTCCTCCTCGTCCCGACGGCGCTGCCGGGTGATGTCCATAGCGGGAGTGCTGCCCGCGACCGACGTCCATAGCGTGCGCCTAGACAGTACGTGTGGCCATGCCTCGATGTAACAACGGATTGAGCATCACTGCATAACGAGCCGTCCGGTTTACGCCATAGCTCCCAACGCCAGACTGTCGCCGATCGCTTCCGCGATCTGCGCACGTTCATTCTCCCCACTCCGCTCCACCCCCGTGACCTCGGGCGTCGTGGGGCCGATGGCCATTTCATGGGCTCCTGATCGTTGACGGTGGTGGAATGTGGAGTACAGTGGTGCGCGGTGGGGCGGCATAGGTCCCGCCGGATGACCGTTGTGGGGGGCAGTGGAGGTGAGTGCCGATGTTTCTCGGTACTCACACGCCTCGGCTGGACGACAAGGGCCGGATCTTCCTCCCCGCGAAGTACCGCGACGAGCTGGCGGGGGGACTCGTGCTGACCAAGGGCCAGGAGCGCTGCCTGTACGTGTTCCC
>DASPZH010000213.1:0-3733 GCA_035636335.1 Streptosporangiaceae bacterium | reverse complement strand
ACCGACCCGGCGGGCGAATGACTGAGCCCGGAGGCAGCCAGTGAGCGAGCCGGCCGGACCGGGCCCCGCGGCGGTCGTGATCACCGGGGCGGCCAGCGGGATCGGCGCCGCGACGGCGGCGCTGTTCCGGCGGCGCGGTTGGCGGACAGCGGGCATCGACCTGAAACCGTCGGGCACCGACCTGCCGCTCCAGTGCGACGTCGCCGACGCCGACGGCGTGCGATCGGCCGTCGACGCCGTCGCCGCGCGCTTTGGCGGGATCGACGCCGCGGTCACGGCGGCCGGATACTACGAGGAGGGCATCGACGTTTGTGACGTAACAAAAGCGCAGTGGGACTCGATGCTGGGCGTCGTTCTCGGCGGGACGGTGAACACATGCGGCGCCGTGCTCCCCCACATGATCGCGGCGGGCGGCGGCACGGTCATCGCGATCTCCTCGGAGCTGGCGCTGGGGGGCAGCGCCACCGACCTGCACTACGTGGCAGCGAAGGGCGCCGTGCTCGGGCTGGTCAAGTCGCTGGCCGCCGAGCTGGCCGGCACGCCGATCCGGCTCAACGTGGTCGCGCCCGGCCCGACGGACACCCCGCTGCTCGCCCCGGACTCGCTCTGGCGCCAGCCCGGTTACCTGGCCACGCTGCCGCTCGGCAGGCTGGTCCGGCCGGATGAGGTGGCCGCGACCGTGTACTACCTGGTGACCGAGGGCGTCATGTACTGCGGCGAGGTGCTGTCGCCGAACGCCGGAGCGGTGATCTGATCATGAGCGAGAACGGCCGCCGGCCGGCCGCGCTGATCACTGGAGCGGCGCAGGGCCTGGGTCACGCGACGGCACTGCGGCTCGCGGGCGCCGGCTTCGCCGTCGCCGTCAACGACATCAGCGACGACGGCAGGCTCGCTGCCCTGGCGGGCCAGATCGACGGTCTGGCGGTTCCGGGCGACATCGCCGACCCCGCCGCCGTGACGGGCATGACCAGGTCGGTCCTCGAGCGGCTCGGCGGCGTCGACGTGCTCGTGGCCAACGCCGCGGCGATGGAGATGGGGCCGTTCCTCGCCCAGGACCCGCGGGTCTGGTGGCGCCAGATCGAGGTCAACCTGTCCGGCCACTTCCGGCTCATCCAGGCGGTCGTCCCGCACATGCGCTCCGCCGGCGGCGGCCGCATTGTGATCATCGCGTCCGGCTGGGGAGTGATCGGCCACCCGAACGCCACCGCCTACGCGGCGTCCAAGGCGGGCCTGATCGCGCTGACCAAGGGCCTGGGCCGGGAACTCGGCCCGCAGGGCATCCTGGCCAACGCCATCGCCCCGGCCTACATCGACACCGAGCAGCTTCGGGTGGATGCGGCCGACGCCGGGATCACGCTGGACGAGATGCGCCAGCGCTACCGCGATCTCGTCCCCACGGGCCAGCTGGCCACCGTCGACGACATCGCCAGCGCCGTCTGCTTCCTCGCGGGCCAGGGCGGCAGCGCCTTCGTGGGGCAGGTACTGCAGCCCAATGGCGGCGTCACCCGCACCAGGGCCTGACTCGCGCCGACCGTACGACACAACCTGGAGGAACAGTGCCTGACGCCAGCCCCGAACCGGTGGGACCGGTCGACGGCCGCGTGGTGCCCCGCTTCGCCGGCGCCGCGACCTTCGCCAGGCTCCCCGCGGTCGACCAGGTCGCCGACTACGACGTCGCCGTGCTGGGCGTGCCATTCGACACCGGGACGTCCTACCGCCCGGGAGCACGTTTCGGGCCGACGGCGGTGCGCCAGGCCTCGCGACACCTGCGCCCCGGCTACCACGTCGAGCTCGGCCTCGCACCGTTCCAGACCGTGCAGGTCGCCGACGCCGGCGACGTCGCGGTCACGCCGTTCGACATCGCGGCGGCCATGCGGCAGATCCGCGGCCACGCCGCCGACCTGGTCGGCGGCGACCGCAGGGTAGTGGCGATCGGCGGCGACCACACGATCGCGCTGCCGATGCTCCAGGCCGTCACGGCTCGGCATGGCCCGGTCGCGCTCGTGCACTTCGACGCCCACCTGGATACCTGGGATACCTACTTCGACGCGCCGGTCACGCACGGCACGGTGCTCCGGCGCGCGTTCGAAGACGGGCTCCTCGTCGAGGATCACTCGATTCACGTCGGAATTCGCGGCCCGCTGTACGGGGAAGCCGACCTCGCCGACGACCGGCGGTTCGGCTTCCGCACGATCAGGACCAGCGATGTCGACGACCTCGGCATCCGCGGGACGATCGACGCCGTCCTCGAGCGCGTCGGCGACCTGCCCGTCTACCTGTCGGTGGACATCGACGTGCTCGACCCGTCGTTCGCCCCCGGCACGGGAACGCCCGAGGCCGGCGGCCTGACCAGCAGGGAACTGCTGCGCGTGCTGCGCGGGCTGACCGGGCTGCACTTGGTTGGCGCAGACGTGGTGGAGGTCGCGCCGGCGTACGACCATGCCGAGCTGACCACGATCGCCGCGGCGACCGTCGCCTACGACCTGATCACCCTCATGGCGCGCCCGGCCGCGGGCAGCGCGAAGGAGCCTCATGCCTGAGGAAACGACCCACCCCCCGCATCCGGCGCTGAGCCGGCGCGGGTCGGGGATCTGCGCCGACGGCGAGTTCTACCCTGCTCGTCACGAACGGCGGCCATCCCAGGGACTGGGAGGACTTCGGCGCCCTGCGCCATGACCCGCTGCCGGTGTTCGCGGTCCCGACCACGGCGGGGACCGGCAGCGAGGTGAGCCCGTCGGCGGTCATCACCGACACCGCCAGGAAGAAGAAGATGAACCTGTTCGACGTGCGGAACTGCCCCAGGCTCGCGCTCGCCGATCCCGGCCTGACCCTGTCCTGCCCGGCATGGGTGACCGCCTCGTCCGGCATGGACGCCCTGTCGCACGCGGTGGACTCGCTGCACTGCCGGCTGGCCACGCCGGCCTCGGACGCGCTGGCGCTGGCGGGCGCGCGGCTGGTCGCCAGGTACATCCGCCGCGCGTACGGCGAGCCGGGCGACGCCGAGGCGCGGTGCGGGATGGCGCAGGGCAGCCTGACCGCCGGCATCGCGGTCGGGCTGACCGACGTGTCGGGTGCGCACGCGCTCGCCGAGGCGATCGGCGGCCTGTACGGGCACCCGCACGGCTACTGCTGCGCCGCCGCCATTCCGCCGATCATGGAGTACAACCTGCCGGTCTGCGCGGGCAAGTACGCGGGGCTGGCACTGGCGATGGGCGCCGGCCGGCCGGGCGCGGGCGAGGCCGAGCTTTCCAGGGCCGCGACCGCGGCGATCAGGGAGCTGAACCGCGACCTGGACGTGCCCGCGATGAGCGAACTGATCCGCCTCGACGACCTCGACGTCCTGGGCGACAAGGCCGCCCGGAACACCAGCACGCCGTCCAACCCGCGGACGGCAACCGCCACCGACTACCGGGAGATGTTCGCCCGCGAGGCCGGCACCGCCCGGTGACAGCCGTCGTACTGAGCCGCGCCGCGGCCCAGTACGACGGCCCAGGACGACGGCCCAGGATGACAGTCAGGGCGCCCGTTCAGGACGACGGCTGCGGCACGATCCTGATGTAGGGCCGCGGGGCCTCCCAGCCTTCCGGGTAGGTCTTCCTCGCCTCGTCGTCGGAGACCGAGCCCGCGATGATCACGTCCTCGCCCGGCCGCCAGTTCACCGGCGTCGACACCTTGTGCTTCGCGGTGAGCTGCAGCGAGTCGACCACCCGCAGGACCTCGTCGAAGTTGCGCC
>DASPZH010000212.1:0-20784 GCA_035636335.1 Streptosporangiaceae bacterium | reverse complement strand
CGCGCGCGATGAACCAGCAGAGCCGCGTCGGCGAGCTGCTCGACCCCGCGGCCGACCGGCTCTATATCGTCTCGACCGTCGTGGCGCTGGCGATCAGGGCCATCATCGGCTGGTGGCTGGTGACCGTTCTGGCCGTACGCGAACTGCTGCTCGGCGTGGTACTGCTGGCGCTGCGGCGCCGTGGTTACGGCCCGCTTCACGTGAGCTTCGCCGGCAAGGCGGCGACACTTTGTCTTCTGTACGCATTCCCGCTGCTTTTTCTGGGTTCACACCAGTCGTCATATGCGGTCGCGGCTCGCGTGTTCGGTTGGGCCTTCGCACTATGGGGAACGGCACTGTACTGGTGGGCCGCCGCGCTCTACGTCATGCAGGCTCGCCGGCTGCTCGCCGCGGACCCGGACGGCGAGCACGCGGCGGTGCACCACGACAGGCCCGGAGGCGCGGCAGCGGGCTGACAGGTTCTGTGTGCCTGAAAGGGGCGCTGGCAAGCGGTGAGGGCTGTAGTCATGGCAGGCGGCGAGGGAACCAGGCTGCGCCCGATGACCGCTAACCAGCCGAAGCCAATGCTGCCCGTCGTCAACAGGCCGATCATGGACCACGTGCTGCGGCTGCTGCGCAAGCACAGCTTCGACGAGACCATCGTCACCGTGCAGTTCCTTGCCTCGATGGTGCGCAACTACTTCGGCGACGGCGAAGAGTTCGGCATGGGCCTGCAGTACGCCACCGAGGACATCCCGCTCGGCACCGCGGGGAGCGTCAAGAACGCCGAGTCGGCGCTGAACGACGGGCCGTTCCTGGTCATCTCCGGCGACGCGCTCACCGACATCGACCTGTCGGACCTGGTGCGCTTTCACAAGGACAACGGAGCGCTCGTGACGGTCGCCCTGGCCAGGGTGCCCGATCCGCTCGAGTTCGGCATCGTGATCGCGAACTCCGACGGCCGGATACAGCGGTTCCTCGAGAAACCGACCTGGGGACAGGTCTTCTCGGACACCGTGAACACCGGCATCTACGTGATGGAACCCGAGGTGCTCGCGCAGGTGCCGTCCGCCGAGGCGGTCGACTGGTCGGCCGATGTCTTCCCCAGGCTGCTCGGTCGCGGCGCGCCGGTCTACGGCTGGGTCGCCGACGGGTACTGGGAGGACGTCGGAACTCATGAGGCCTACCACCGGGTGCAGGCCGACGTGCTGTCCGGCAAGGTCAAGGCCCACATCGACGGCTTCGAGGTGTCGCCGGGCGTCTGGGTCGCCGAGGGCGCCGAGGTAGACCCCGACGCGATCCTGACCGGGCCGCTGTGCATCGGCGACTACGCCAAGATCGAGGGCGGGGCGCAGTTGCGCGAGTTCACCGTGGTCGGCAGCAACGTCGTGGTGAAGGAGGGCGCGTTCCTGCACCGGGCGATCGTGCACAACAACGTCTACGTCGGCGTCGGCGCCACCCTGCGGGGCTGCGTGATCGGCAAGAACACCGACGTGATGGCCTCGGCCAGGATCGAGGAGGCCGCCGTCGTCGGCGACGAGTGCGTGATCGAGTCCGAGGCGTACGTGTCGGCCGGCGTCCGGGTCTACCCGTTCAAGACGATCGAGGCAGGCGCCGTCGTCAACACCAGCGTGATCTGGGAGTCACGCGGGCAGCGGACGCTGTTCGGCCCGCGCGGCGTCTCGGGCCTGGTCAACGTCGAGATCACGCCCGAGCTGTGCGTGCGCCTGGCCAGCGCGTACGCGACCACGCTGAAGAAGGGCTCGGTCGTCACGACCTCGCGGGACGTGTCGCGCGCCGCCCGGGCGCTGAAGCGCGCGGTGCACAGCGCGCTCAACGCGAGCGCGATCAACGTGGTCGACCTCGAGGCGCTGCCGCTGCCCGTGGCCAGGTTCGAGACCGCGCGCAGCGACTGCAGCGGCGGGATCGCGATGCGCACCTCTCCGGGGGACCCGCAGTCGATCGACATCATCTTCCTCGACGAGCACGGAGCCAACCTGTCGCAGGCCGCGGCGCGCAAGCTGGAGCGGGTGTTCTCGCGCCAGGAGTACCGGCGCGCCTTCCCCGGCGAGATCGCCGAGCTGACCTACCCGCCCCGGGTGATCGAGGCCTATACCGCGGACATGCTGCGCTGCGTCGACATGAGCGGGATCAGGGATGCGCACCTCAAGGTGGTGGCCGACTGCGCGGGCGGCACGGCATCGCTCGTCCTGCCCGCCCTGCTCGGCCGGATCGGCGTGGACGTGCTGACCGTCAACAGCAGGCTCGACGAAGCCACGCCGACCCAGTCACTCGCGCAGGTCAGGGCCGACCTACACCGGCTCGCCGAGCTCGTCTACTCATCCCGCGCCGCGTTCGGGGTCAGGTTCGACCCGGTCGGCGAGCGGATCATGCTCATCGACGACAAGGGCGCCCTGGTCAGCGACGACCGCGCGCTGCTCGTCGTGCTCGACCTGGTCGCCGCCGAGCGGCACCGTGGCCGGGTCGCGCTCCCGGTCACGACGACCAGGGTGGCCGAGGACGTCTGCCGCTTTCACGGCGTGGCGGTCGGCTGGACGCCGACCTCGCCGCACGGCCTGTACGAGGCGACGGCGGCCGATGACGTGATCTTCGCGGCCGACGGCCGTGGCGGCTTCGTGGTGCCCGAGTTCTCCAGGGCGCTCGATGGCATCGCCGCGTTCGCCAGGCTGATCGGGCTGGTCGCGAGGACCAGGCTCACGCTCAGTCAGATCCATGCCAGGATCCCGGTCGCGCACCTGCTCAAGCGGTCGATCCCGACGCCGTGGGCGGCCAAGGGCAGCGTGATGCGCACGATCGTGGAGGCGGCGGGCAAGCGCCAGATCGACACGACCGACGGGGTCCGGGTGATCGAGCCGGACGGCGGCTGGGCGCTCGTGCTGCCCGACACCGCGCACGCGATCACCCACCTGTGGGCCGAGGCCGCCGACAGCGACGCGGCGCAGGCACTGCTCGACGAGTGGGCCAGCGTCGTCGAGCAGGCGGGCCGGGAGCGCCGCGGGTCAGGCTGAAGGCCGACGCCACCCTAGCTGCGCGTGAGACAATTGCCGTCACAGAGCGGCTGCCGAGGTGTCCAGCAGGTAGCGGCGGATGTCGGAGGTGCAGCGTGATCTGGCGCAGGCGTCGCATGAGGGCGCGTTCGGTTGCGGCCCGATCAGCGGGGTCAGGGCGGTCCACGCGGGAGAGCGCCCAGGTCGGGGCGGCGCAGCGGCCGGCGGACACTGCGTGGCGGATGGACCAGCGCCGCCAGCCGCGGGTAGCGTTGAGCGCACAGGCAGATGCGGCGAGGCTGGACGCCGGTACGGATGTCCATTCCGTCAGCGCGGTGCGACCGACGATTGGGAGGCTTGGCACTCAGATGCCCAGCGTCTATTGCACCCGGTGCGGTGAGGCCAATCCCGAGAACGCGCGGTTCTGCTCACAGTGCGGCACGCCGCTGACCAGGGCCGCGGCGGAGCGGGGGGCCACCGCCGGCGAGACCACGTCCATGATCTTCACGGGCGCGGAGCCGCAGGAGGCAGAGCCGGGCGACGAGCCGCCGGCCGATTCGGCGGTGCTCGACGCGCTGCCGCCCGACGCGGCACTGCTGGTGGTCAGGCGCGGGCCCAACGCCGGGAGCCGGTTCCTGCTCGACAGCGAGCTGACCGAGGTCGGCAGGCGGCCGGACAGCGACATCTTCCTCGACGATGTGACGGTCTCGCGGCGGCACGCGGAGTTCTACCGGCACGGCGGCAGCTTCGCGGTGCGCGACGTCGGCAGCCTGAACGGCACCTACGTTAACCGGGAGCGGATCGAGGAAGCGGCGCTCATCGGCGGTGACGAGGTGCAGATCGGGAAGTTCCGGCTGGTCTTCCTCCAGGGCCGCCCGTCGCATGCCGAGAGCGGCTAGCCTGCGGGACGGCATGAACGGTCAGTTTGCGCGAGCCTACCTCGGAATCGGCGAGGTGCTTGTTGAACTCCGCGGCGAGTTTCCCGACGTCAGCGTCTCGAAGATCCGCTTCCTCGAGTCCGAGGGCCTGATCAGCCCGGCGCGCTCGCCGTCGGGTTACCGGCGGTTCGGGCCCGCCGACGTCGATCGGCTCAGGTTCATCCTGACCGCGCAGCGCGACCAGTACCTGCCGCTGCGCGTGATCAAGGAGCGGCTGCATGATCGCGCGGCGGCCCAGGACGAGCAGGCCGCGGGCGGTCCCGGCCGCCCGGCGGGCGCGGACCGGTCCGAGATGGTCAGCCGGCGCGACCTGCTCGACTCGGCCGGCATCGACGAGCAGCAGCTCGCCGAGCTCGAGGCGCACGGCCTGGTTCGCCGGGTCGGGCGCCTGTACAGCCAGGACGCGCTCGACGTCGCGAGCACCGTCGCCATGCTGGCCTCGTACGGGGTGCAGGCCAGGCACCTGCGGACGGCCAGGACCGCGGCGGACCGCGATGTCTCCCTGATCGAGCAGGTCGTCGCGCCGACGCTGCGCCAGCGCAGCCCGCAGGCCAGGGAGGCGGCCGGGCGGACCGGGCGGGAGATCGCGGCCCTGCTGCTCAGGCTGCACAGCGTGCTCGTCGAGGCCGCGCTGGCCGAGGCCGGCCTGGCGGGTCAGCCCGGCGCTCACCCCAGCGTGCCAGCGCCCGCGCCGCGGGCCGGCAGCCGGGTCAGGGACGGCCTTGACCGGTCAGGTGTCGAGGACGCGAGCGCGTGAACAGGCCGGAAGTCTGGGTCGGCGCGGACGGCGCCAGCGAGAGCAGGGACCCGCCCCAGCAGGTGTCCGGGTACGGCGACAAGGGGTGTACGTTGACAAGGGAGTGCCGCGCGCACTGCAGGGAAGAACGCTGACTACAGGCGCAGGTGAGGACGGAGTCGCAGTGAAGGAGATGGAGGTCGTAGGCGTCCGGGTGGAGATGCCGACGAACCAGCCCATCGTGCTGCTCAAGGAGACCGGTGGCGAGCGCTACCTGCCGATCTGGATCGGGCCGATGGAGGCAACCGCCATCGCCTTCGCGCAACAGGGCATGGTCCCGGCCAGGCCGCTGACTCATGACCTGATGCGCGACATCCTCCAGGCATTCAAGGTCGAGCTGAGGCAGGTGAACATCACCGCGCTGCGCGACGGGATCTTCTTCGCCGACCTGGTGTTCTCCAACGGCACCACGGTCAGCGCGAGGCCGTCGGACTCGATCGCGCTCGCGTTGCGCACCGGGACCACGATCTTCGCCCAGGACGAGATCCTGGACGAGGCGGGCGTCTCCATCCCGGACGAGCAGGAGGACGAGGTCGAGAAGTTCCGCGAGTTCCTCGACAACATCACGCCGGAGGACTTCGGCAGTGCGACATAGGGCGGCTGCCGCCGCGGGGCCACATAGGGCGGCTGCCGCGACCGCGCCACCTGACCCGTGGCGCGACGCGCCGGGGGAGATCGTTGACGGGGTCACTCCACGGGCCTAACGTGCGAATCGTGCACCCCGTGAGGCCGGAGGTGGGCGTGGCGGTAATTAGGGGCGACGGGCACGACGAGCGCGACCGGAGCGCCGCTGCCCAGCGAGCTGGCGAGCAGGGCCTTCTGTTCGACGAGCAGATCGAGCCGCTGCCCGCCCATATCGGCTACCGCGGCCCGACCGCGTGCGCGGCCGCCGGGATCAGCTACCGGCAGCTTGACTACTGGGCGCGAACCGGCCTGGTCGAGCCGAGCGTGCGGCCGGCCAGGGGGTCCGGGTCACAGCGGCTCTACGGGTTCCGCGACATCCTGGTGCTCCGCGTGGTCAAGCGGCTGCTCGACACCGGAATCTCGCTCCAGCAGATCCGCGCGGCCGTGACCTACCTGCGCGAGCACGGCGCCACCGACCTGGCCCAGATCACGCTCATGAGCGACGGCGCGAGCGTGTACGCCTGCACATCCCCCGACGAAGTGGTTGACCTGCTGCAGGGCGGCCAGGGCGTGTTCGGGATAGCGCTCGGGCGGGTCTGGCAGGAGGTCGAGGGCTCGCTGGCCGATCTGCCCGCCGATGCCGGCGAAGAAGCCGACCCCGCCGCGGGAGCCGACGAGCTCGCCAGCCGCCGCGCCCGCGCCCGCAGAATCGGCTAACCCTCCGCGCCCGCCCGCGGATACGGCGGCTAGCCCGCCCGCGGCTAAGGCGAAGGGTTTGCGCGTTGTGGCGCCCGCGGGCCGGGGCGACGGTTCGGGCGGCCCGGCCGCGGGTCCGGTATTCTGCGCATCCTGCCCATCCTGCGTATCCGCACGAATTCGCCGCCTTCCCCCATCGGAGCCGCGCAATGACCGGTTGGCCGCTGACTATCCTGTTCATGCCGGAGAGCGCCTACGGGCCGACGAACAACTGCATCGGCATCGCCGACGTGCTGCGCCGGCGCGGGCACCGGATCGTGTTCGCGGCCGAGGCGTCCTGGCGGGGCAAGCTCGAGCCGCTGGGCTTCGCCGAGGACCTGGTCGACCTGGCCGCGCCGGCCGACGGGGAGCAGGACGCCGGTCAGTTCTGGAAGGACTTCATCGCGAGCACGGCCGGCGAGTTCCGCAAGCCCACCATCGAGCAGCTCGCGACCTGGATCAAGCCGGTCTGGGCGGAGCTGATCGCCGGCGCCAGGTACAGCCACGACCAGCTCACCCAGATCGTGCGGCGCGCCGGGGCCGACGTGATCGTTGAGGACAACGTCGTCGGCTTTCCGGCGCTGATGGCCTCCGGCGCCCCGTTCGTCCGTCTTGTCTCGTGCAACCCGCTCGAGCTGAAGGGCCCCGACGTGCCGCCCGCGTTCTCCGGCTACCCGAGCGGGCCGTCCGCGGACCGCGGCCGCTGGGCGGCCTTCCGCGCCGAGTACGACCGGGTGCACAGGGACCTGTGGGGCGAGTTCAACGAGTGGTTCGTCACGTCGGGCGCGCCGCCGCTGGCCGACCTGGAGTTCATCGCCGACGGCGCCGTCAACCTCTACCTGTATCCGCAGATCGCCGACTATGCCAGGAGCGTGCCGCTGGGCCGGACCTGGCACCGGATCGACTCGTCGGTCCGCCGCACCGACGCCGCCTTCACGCTGCCCGAGCAACTCGCGACCGGGACGGGCGCGCTGATCTACTTCTCGCTCGGCTCGCTCGGCTCGGCCGACGTCGGCCTGATGCGCCGGATCATCGGGTTCCTGGCCGAGACGCCGCACCGCTACATCGTGTCCAAGGGCCCGTTGCACGCCGAGATCGAGCTGCCGCCGAACATGTGGGGCGCCGAGTTCGTGCCGCAAACCTCGGTCATCCCGCTCGCCGACCTGGTGATCACCCACGGCGGCAACAACACCGCCACCGAGTGCCTGCACTTCGGCAAGCCGATGGTCGTGCTGCCGCTGTTCTGGGACCAGTACGACAACGCGCAGCGGGCCGACGAGCTCGGGCTCGGCGTCCGGCTGGACACCTACGGCTGCTCGGGCGACGAGCTGCGGTCGGCGATCGGCCGGCTGCTCGGCGACGGCGCGCTGCGGGCCAGGCTCGCCGCGAGCGCGGCGCGGATCCAGGCCGCCGACGGCCTGTCCGCCGCCGCCGACCTCATCGAGTCCGCCGCGGGCTAGCGTCGACGAACTGCGGCAAGAACGCGACAGCGAACGTGACCATCTTCGGGTTGACCAGGTTCGTCACCCGCGCCGCGCAGGTAGGCGTACCGCGCGCCGCGCACCCGTTGTTACCCGCTTTCCGCGCGCAGGGCCAGCCCTGGAGTAGGCTCGGATACCGCTAGCGACACCGTCCGGGAGAGTCCGCGCGCAGCCAGCGCCCGGCGCCGAAGGGGCAACCTCCCCGGAACCTCTCAGGCACCAGGACCGGACGGGATAGGCAGCTCTGGAGTCCGGCCCACACCAGCCAGCACGTCCCAGGCGACACGGGCCAGGCGACAGAGGGGGACCCGGACGGCGACCGCCGCCCGTTGGCACCCCGACTCCAGGAGTCTGCAGTGAACTTCGCGCAACGGCACATCGGTCCCGATGACGCAAGCCAGCAGCAGATGCTGACCGCGCTCGGGTATGCCTCGCTCGACGACCTGACCACGGCGGCGCTGCCCGCCGGGCTCGCGATGGCCAAGGCGCTCCACCTGCCCGACCCGCTGCCCGAGGACCAGGCGCTGGCCAGGCTGCGCGCGCTCGCGGCCAAGAACCGCGTGCTGACCTCGATGATCGGGCTCGGCTACTACGACACCATCACCCCGCCGGTGATCCGCAGGAACATGCTGGAGAACCCGGCCTGGTACACCGCGTACACGCCCTACCAGCCAGAGATCTCCCAGGGCAGGCTCGAGGCGCTGCTCAACTTCCAGACCATGATCGAGGACCTGACCGCGCTCGCCGTGGCCGGCGCCTCGATGCTGGACGAGGCGGTCGCCGCCGCCGAGGCCATGACGCTGGCGCACCGGGCGGCCGGCCGCGGCCGGATCTTCCTGGCCGACGCCGACTGCCTGCCGCAGACCCTGGCGGTGCTCGCCACGCGGGCCGAGCCGCTGGGATTCGAACTCGTGACCGGCGTCGTCACGGCCGAGCTCATCGAGGCACAGCCCGAGGGGGAGCTGTTCGGCATACTCATGCAGTACCCGGGCGCCAGCGGGCAGGTCCGCGACCTGCGGCCGGCGATCGCGGCCGCGCACGCCCGCGGTGCCCTGGCCGCCGTGGCCGCCGACCCGCTGGCGCTGACCCTGCTCACGCCGCCCGGCGAGCTCGGCGCCGACATCGCGGTCGGCAGCACCCAGCGGTTCGGCGTCCCGATGGGCTACGGCGGCCCGCACGCCGGGTACATCTGCGTCCGCGACGAGCTCAAGCGCCAGCTTCCCGGCCGCCTGGTCGGCGTCTCGGTGGACGCGGACGGCCATCCGGCGTACCGGCTCGCGCTCCAGACGCGCGAGCAGCACATCAGGCGGGACCGGGCCACCAGCAACATCTGCACGGCGCAGGTGCTGCTGGCCGTCCTCGCGGCGATGTACGCCTCTTACCACGGGGCGGAGGGGCTCACGGCGATCGCGCGGCGGGTTCACGGGAAGGCGGCCGGCCTGGCAGCCGTGCTGGCCGCCGCTGGTTTTTCAACGAACCACCGGGCGTACTTCGATACCGTCGGCGTGCTCGTGCCCGGCGGGGCCGCCGAGGCCGTGCAGCGGGCCCGCGCCGCCGGCTTCAACCTGCACCTGGCCGGGGACGACCTGGTGCAGGTCGCCTGCGACGAGACGACCACCGACGAGCAGGTCGCGGCCGTCGCGGCGGCGATCACCGGGTCGGCGGCGGCGGTGTCGGTGCCGGCCGCCGGGGAGCTGACCGCGATCCCCGCCGGGCTGCGCCGTACCAGCGACTTCCTCACCCATCCGGTGTTCTCCGCCTATCGCAGCGAGACGGCGATGCTGCGCTACCTGCGCCGGCTGTCCGACTACGACATCGCGCTCGACCGGTCGATGATCCCGCTCGGCTCGTGCACGATGAAGCTGAACGCCGCCGCGGAGATGGAGCCGATAAGCTGGCCGGAGTTCGCCGGGCTGCACCCGTTCGCCCCCGCCGAACAGGCCGCGGGATACCACGAGCTGATCGGTGAGCTGCAGGACGCGCTGACCGCCATCACCGGGTACGACGCGGTCTCCCTCCAGCCGAACGCCGGCTCGCAGGGCGAGCTGGCCGGCCTGCTGGCGATCAGGCACTACCACAGGTCCCGCAGCGAGCCCGAGCGGACGATCTGCCTGATCCCCGAGTCGGCGCACGGCACCAACGCGGCGTCCGCGGTCCTGGCCGGCCTGAAGGTAGTCGTCGTCAAGTGCGGCGCGGACGGCGCCGTCGACCTGACCGACCTGCGCGGCAAGCTGGCGGAGCACGCGGGCACCGTGGCGGCGATCATGCTGACGTACCCGTCGACCAACGGCGTGTTCGAGTCCACGGTCGGCGAGGTCTGCGACCTCGTGCACGCCGCGGGCGGCCAGGTCTACGTGGACGGCGCGAACATGAACGCGCTGGTCGGGCTGGCCCAGCCGGGCGCCTTCGGCGCCGACGTCTCGCACCTGAACCTGCACAAGACGTTCTGCATCCCGCACGGCGGCGGCGGGCCCGGCGTCGGCCCGGTGGGCGTCCGGGCGCACCTGACGCCGTTCCTGCCCAGGCACCCGATGCTGGCGGGCATCTCGGTCGCGGGCGCGGCCGGCGACGAGCTGCCGGCCGGGCTGAGCACCGGGCCGGTCGCCGCCGCGCCGTACGGGTCGGCGGGGATCCTGCCGATCTCGTGGGCCTACCTGGCGATGATGGGCGCCGGCGGGCTGCGGCGGGCGACGCAGGTGGCGATCCTGAACGCCAACTACGTGGCCAGGCGGCTCGACCCGTACTTCCCCGTGCTGTACACCGGGCAGGGCGGGCTGGTCGCGCACGAGTGCATACTCGACCTGCGGCATACCACCGCGCAGACCGGCATCACGGCCGAGGACGTGGCGAAGCGGCTGATCGACTATGGCTTCCACGCGCCGACGATGTCGTTCCCGGTGGCGGGCACGCTGATGGTTGAGCCGACCGAGAGCGAGAACCTGGCCGAGCTCGACCGGTTCTGCGACGCGCTGATCGCGATCGCCGGCGAGATCGCGAAGGTCGCCGCGGGCATCTTCGACCAGAAGGACAACCCGCTCAGGAACGCGCCGCACACCGCGTCGATGCTGCTGGCCGACGAGTGGGACCATCCGTACGGCAGGACCGAGGGCGCCTACCCGGCCGGCGGTGACCGGCGGTCCAAGTACTGGCCGCCGGTACGCAGGATCGACGGCGCCTACGGCGACCGGCACCTGGTCTGCTCCTGCCCTCCGCCCGGGGCCTTCGAGGCCGTGGATTAGCTAGCCGGGAGTAGCTGGCCCGGTAGTAGCTGGCCCGGGAGTAGCTAGCCCGGCGAGCCCGCGACGGTCGCCGCCGTCGTCAGCTCCACCGGGCCGGCCAGCGTCTGGAAGACCACGCAGTACCGCTCGGTCAGGTTGGTCAGGGTGGCGAGCTGCTCGGCGCTGGCGTCGGTGTCCAGGTCGAATTCCAGCCGGATCGCGGTGAACCCGACCGGCGCGTCCCTGCTGACCGCGAGGGTCCCGCGGAAGTCCAGGTCGCCCTCCGCGCGCACGGCACCGCCGGCCACGGCGATGCCCAGCGAGGTGGCCACGGCGCGGAGGGTGACGCCGGCGCACGCGACGAGCGCCTGCAGGAGCATGTCTCCTGAACAGGCCAGCGAGCCGTCCCCGCCGGTCGCGGGGTGCAGGCCGGCCTCGGCGAGCGCGTGGCCGGTCGCCACCGAGCAGCTGACGCTCTCCGCGCCGAGCTGGCCCTGCGCCCGCAGCGTGACCAGCGCGCGGGCCGGTTCCGCGCGGTAGGCGTCCTTCAGCGGCTGCTGGACCGCGCGGAGCGAGTTACCGTCCATATCCCTGAGCCTCCTGGTCGCGGCGTCGCGGAGTCACTGCCTGGAGGTTAGTTGCCCGGCCTGGATCGTGCGGCCCTTCCATTCGCCGCCCCGCCCGGCGTGGTGCCGCCTGGCCGAGCTGATCGTCATCGCCGTGTACAGCAAGCCGACCACCGGCAGGCAGGGCGCCCGCAGCGCGGACAGCCGGCTGAGCCTGAGCATCGGGACGTAGCTGACCGCCATCAGCGCCCACCCGGCCAGGCCCGCGGCGGCGAGCCAGGCCGCCTGCCCGGCCGGGACGCCGCTCGCGCCGGGCCCGGCGGACAGCAGCGCCAGCCCGGCCGCCGCGGCCGCGGGGGGCAGCAGGTAGAGCCAGGCCATCCCGAGCACCGTCGCGGCGAGCGCGGCGGGGGAGTAGCGAAGCTGCGTGTACGCGCTCCTGGCCACCATGTCCCAGACCTCGGCCAGCCCGTCGTACCGGCGCCGGCTGACCACGTCCGTGCTGAACCCGAGCCAGCAGTCGCCGCCGCCGGGTGCCCGCTTCAGCAGTCGGCCGAGCGCGACGTCGTCGATCCTGGCGCCGCGGACCGGCTCAAGCCCGCCGGCCGCCTCCAGCGCCTGCCGCCGCACGAGCATGCAACCGCCGGCCGCCGCGGCCGTGCGCCCCTCGCGCCTGTTCACCCGCCGGAACGGGTAGAGCTGGGCGAAGAAGTACACGAACGCGGGGATCAGCAGCCGCTCCCACGCCGTGTCGGCGCGCAGCAGCGCCATCTGCGAGACCAGCACCCGGCCACCGCCTTCCGCGGCCCGCACAAGCGCGGTCACGGTGCCCGGCGCGTAGCCGATGTCGGCGTCGGTGAACAGCAGGTAGTCGGCGTCCGCCGCGGCCCGCAGCCCCTGGTTCATGGCCCAGACCTTGCCCGCCCAGCCGGGCGGCGGCGGGGCGCCGCTGACCACCTCGAGCCGGCCGGGACCTGCCGCCTGCGCCGCGCGGCCCAGTCCGGCCGCGACGTCGGCCGTGCCGTCGGCGCTCTCGTCGTCGACGAGCACGACCCGCAGCCGCCCCGGGTAGTCCTGGGCCAGCAGCGTGGGCAGCGTCCCCGGCAGCACCGCCGCCTCGTCGCGCGCGGGCACCACGGCGACCACCGAGGGCCACGGGGCCGGATCCGGGCCGGCCGGCGGCAGCCGCACGCCGGTGCGCCAGAAGCCGCCGTGCCCGGCGAGCAGGTACACCCAGGCGGCGGTGGCCAGGGCGCTGGCGACGACGGCGATCAGCACCTGCACAGCCTGGCACACCGGGCTGGCCCACCAAGCTGGCACACCGGGCTGGCACACTGGCTGGCCCATCGGGCTGGCACACTGGCTGGCACACTGGGCTGGCACATCGGGGCCGATAAGGTATCAGCCTCGGTAGACGGGAGGCGCACGTGAAGCTCATCGCCGGAGCCGGGACGTTCACGAGCCCGGACGAGTCGGCCGGGACGCACTGGACCGAGCAGCTTCGGGTGCCCGACCTCAGCGTGGGCACCTACTCGATCCCGGCGGGCGGCACCGACGACCAGCGGCCGCACACCGAGGACGAGGTCTACGTGGTGACCGCCGGACGGGCGACCTTCGAGGCGGGCCAGGACCGGGTCGCGGTCGGTCCCGGCTCGGTGATCTACGTCGCGGCCGCCGAAGTGCACAGGTTCACCGACGTGACCGAGGATCTGGCGACGGTGGTCCTGTTCGCCCCGGCCGAGGAGTCCCGGCGGCCCGGATAGGCGCGGTCAGCGAGCCGGTCGTCACTTCGGCTGGCCTGCCGGACGGCGGGACTGACTAGAGTTTAATCCGTGGCAGATCCGGCAACCTACCGGCCGGCGCCCGGCTCGATCCCCGAGTCGCCTGGCGTCTACCGGTTCCGCGACAAGCACGGCCGCGTGGTCTACGTCGGCAAGGCGAAGAACCTGCGGGCCAGGCTGAACTCCTACTTCGCGGACTACGCCAGCCTGCACCCGCGCACGCAGTCGATGCTGCGCGACGCCGCCGGGGTCGAGTGGACGGTCGTCGGGACCGAGGTCGAGGCGCTGCAGCTCGAGTACTCCTGGATCAAGGAGTTCGACCCCAGGTGGAACATCAGGTATCGCGACGACAAGAGCTACCCCTACCTTGCCGTGACGATGAACGAGGAGTACCCGCGGGTCACCGTGATGCGCGGGACGAAGCGGCGCGGCGTCAGGTACTTCGGGCCCTACTCGCACGCCTGGGCGATCAGGAACACCGTGGACACCCTGCTACGGGTGTTCCCGGTCAGGACCTGCTCGGCCGGGGTCTTCAAGCGGGCGGGCCAGATCGGCCGCCCGTGCCTGCTCGGCTACATCGGCAAGTGCTCGGCGCCGTGCGTCGGCCGGATCGACGCGGACGAGCACCGGCGGCTGGCCGAGGAGTTCTGCGACTTCATGGCCGGGCAGACCGCCAGGTTCACCAGGCGGCTCGAGGCCCAGATGCAGAAGGCCGCGCGGGCCGAGGAGTTCGAGCAGGCCGCGCGGCTGCGCGATGACCTCCAGGCGCTGCAGCGTGTGCTGGAGAAGCAGGCGGTGGTGCTGCCCGACGGCACCGACTGCGACGTGATCGGGCTCGTCGAGGACCAGCTCGAGGCGGCGGTCCAGGTCTTCTACATCAGGGGGGGACGGGTGCGCGGCCAGCGCGGCTGGGTCGTGGACAAGGTCGAGGACGTCACCACCGGCGAGCTCGTCGAGCACTTCCTCGGCCAGGTGTACCGGGACGACCCGGCGACGCAGCAGGGAAGCACGGGGCAGCAGGGAAGCACGGGGGAGCAGGGGACCGGGCGCCACGAGGACGACGAGGCGGACGGGCGCGCCCCGGCCGAGGGTCACCGCCGCCGGGGAGACTCCAGCACCAGGAGCGCCGACTGGCGAGCGGGCGCCGACCTGCAGGCCGTGCCGCGCGAGGTGCTGGTGCCCGAGCTGCCGCCCGACGCCGCGACCGTCGGTGAGTGGCTCGCGGTGCGGCGCGGGGGCCGGGTCAGCCTGCGCGTGCCGCAGCGCGGCGACAAGCGTGCGCTGCTCGACACGGTCACCAGGAACGCCACCGAGGCGCTGGCCTTGCACAAGACGAAGCGAGCCAGCGACCTGACCACCCGCAGCCAGGCGATGCAGGAGATCCAGGACGCGCTCGGCCTGGACACCGCGCCGCTGCGGATCGAGTGCTTCGACGTCTCCAATCTCCAGGGCACTCACGTGGTCGCGTCCATGGTGGTGTTCGAAGACGGCCTGGCCCGCAAGTCCGAGTACCGCAAGTTCTCGATCAAGGGGGCGGCGGACGACCTGGCCGCGATCTACGAGGTGGTGACCAGGAGGTTCCGCCGGTACCTGACCGAGCGCGAGGAGGAGATCGCCGCCGAGGGCCGCGCGCCGATCGGCGAGGAGGAAGGTCCGACCGAGGTCAGCAGGCACAAGTTCGCGTACCCGCCGAGCCTGGTGGTTATCGACGGCGGGGCGGGCCAGGTCGACGCGGCCGTCCGGGCGCTGGCCGAGCTCGGCATCACCGACGTCGCCGTGTGCGGCCTGGCCAAGCGCCTGGAGGAGGTGTGGCTGCCGGGCGAGGACAGCCCGGTGATCTTGCCACGCACCAGCGAGGGCCTGTACCTGCTGCAGCGCGTGCGGGACGAGGCGCACCGGTTCGCGATCACCTACCACCGGGCCAGGCGCGCCGCCGCGCAGACCGCGAGCGAACTCGACTCGCTGCCTGGGCTCGGGCCGGCCAGGAAGGCGGCGCTGCTCAGGCACTTCGGCTCGGTCCGCAGGCTGCGGCAGGCCACGGCCGAGCAGATCGCGGAGGTGGACGGGTTCGGGCCGCGGCTCGCCGAGACGGTCAGCGCCGCGCTCGCCGACCGCGACACCGGACGCGCCGCTGCCGCGCCCAGAGGCGGCACCGCCGCGCCCAGAGGCGGCACCGCCGCGCACGGAGACGGGCAGCAGGAGCGGGGGACAGCCCGATGAGCAGCCACGCGGCCGCGCCCGAGATCGTCATCATCACCGGGATGTCCGGCGCGGGGCGGTCGACGGCGGCCAAGTCCCTCGAGGATCTTGACTGGTTCGTCGCCGACAACCTGCCGCCCGCCATGCTCGTGACCATGCTCGACCTGGCCAGGCGGGCCAGGGCGGAGGTGCCGCGGGTCGCCGCGGTCGTCGACATCCGCAGCCGGGCGTTCTCCACCGACCTGAAGTCGGCGATCGCCCAGCTCGACGCCATCGGCGCGCACCCGTACGTGGTGTTCCTCGAGGCGGGCGACGAGACGCTGGTGCGCAGGTTCGAGAACGTCAGGCGGCCGCACCCACTCCAGGAGAACGGCCGGGTGATCGACGGGATCGCCGCCGAACGCGATCAGCTCAAGAGCATCAGGGACGAGGCTGACCTGACTCTCGACACCTCGGGCCTGAACATCCACGAGCTGCGCGCGCGGATGCGCGACGCGTTCGGCAACGAGGGCCAGTCGGTGCTGCGGGTAACGGTGCTGTCGTTCGGCTTCAAGTACGGCCTGCCGGTCGATGCCGACATGGTCGCCGACTGCCGCTTCCTGCCGAACCCGCACTGGATACCCGAGCTGGCCCCGCAGACCGGCCAGGACCGCGCCGTGAAGGACTACGTGCTCGGCCAGCCGGGCGCCGAGGACTTCCTTCGGTCATACCTCGACGTGGTGCAGATCACGCTGAACGGCTACGAGCGCAGCGGCAAGCACTTCATGACGCTGGCGGTCGGCTGCACGGGCGGCAAGCACCGCAGCGTGGTGGTCGCCGAGGAACTCGCCTCCAGGCTCGCCGGCCCGTGGCCGGGCGTTCAGGTCGCGCACCGCGATCTCGGGCGTGAGTAGCCCGGTCCGGCCGACCCGCCGCCGGGTAGTGGCGCTCGGCGGCGGCCACGGCCTGTATGCCTCGCTGTCCGCGCTGCGCCGGGTCACCCGCGACCTGACCGCGATCGTGACCGTCGCCGACGATGGCGGCTCGAGCGGCAGGCTGCGGCGCGAGTACGGCGTGCTGCCGCCCGGCGACCTGCGGATGGCGCTCGCCGCCCTGTGCGGCGACGACTCCTGGGGGACCACGTGGAGCAAGGTGGTGCAGCACAGGTTCACCGACCCCGGCGAGCTCAGCGGCCACACCGTGGGGAACCTGCTGATTGTCGCGCTCTGGGAGCTGCTCGGCGACGCCGTCGAGGGACTCGACTGGGTCGCCAGGCTGCTCGGCGCGCACGGCCGGGTGCTGCCGATGGCGTCGGTACCGCTAGACCTAGCAGCCGAGGTGGAGGGTGTTGACCCGAACTTTCCCTTTCAGGTCACCACCATTCGAGGCCAGGTCGCCTGCGCGACGACGACGGGGCGGGTACGGTCGATGTCGTTGGTCCCTGCCGATCCGCCCGCCTGCGCGCAGGCCGTGCAGGCGGTCGCAGAGGCAGACTGGGTAGTGCTCGGCCCGGGCTCGTGGTTCACCAGCGTGCTGCCGCACCTGCTGGTGCCCGAGCTGGCGAGCGCGCTGGTCACTACCCCGGCCCGGAGGCTGGTCACGCTGAACCTGGCGCCCCAGCCGGGAGAGACCGAGGGGTTCTCTCCGCGTGCTCATCTGGAGGTGCTGGCCAGTCATGCTCCGGACCTAGCCGTCGACGTCGTTCTGGCCGACCGCGCGGCGGTGAGGGACACGGCCGTCGAACTGAGCGAGGCAGCCGACCTGCTCGGTGCCCGGCTCGTCATCGCCGACCTGGCGCTGGCGGACCGTACGGACCGGCACGACCCGCTGTTGCTCGCCGGTGCTCTGGCGCGAATATTCGAGGGGGAGTGAGATAGGTGGCGCTGACCAGCCTGGTCAAGGACGAGCTCAGCCGCGTCAGCGTGCTCAAGCCGTGTTGCCGCAAGGCCGAGGTGTCGACGTTGCTCAGGTTCGCGGGCGGGCTGCACCTGTCCAACGGCCACATCATGGTCGAGGCCGAGCTCGACACCGGCGTCGCGGCACGCAGGCTGCGCAAGGACATTATCGACGTCTTCGGCCAGTCGTCCGAGCTGATCGTGCTCGCGCCGAGCGGCATGCGCAAGGGCAACAGGTACGTGGTGCGGGTCAGCAAGGACGGCGACAGCCTGGCCAGGCAGACCGGCCTGATCGACGGCCGCGGCCGGCCGGTCCGCGGGCTGCCGAGGCAGGTGGTCGCCGGGAGCACCTGCGACTGCGAGGCGGCCTGGCGCGGCGCCTTCCTCGCGCATGGCTCGCTGACCGAGCCCGGCAGGTCCATGTCGCTCGAGCTGACCTGCCCGGGACCCGAAGCCGCGCTGGCCATGGTCGGCGCCGCGAGGCGGCTGCGGATCCAGGCGAAGGCACGCGACGTGCGCGGGATTGACCGGGTCGTGATCAGGGACGGCGACGCGATCAGCGCGATGCTGACCAGGCTCGGCGCCCACGACAGCGTGCTCGCCTGGGAAGAGCGCAGGATCAGGCGGGCCGTGCGCGGCACGGCCAACCGGCTGGCGAACTTCGACGACGCCAACCTGCGGCGCAGCGCCCGGGCGGCGGTCGCGGCCGGCGCCCGGGTCGAGCGGGCGCTGGAGATCCTCGGCGTTGACGCCCCCGAGCACCTGATCGAGGCCGGCCAGCTTCGGATCAAGCATCGCCAGGCCAGCCTGGAGGAACTCGGCCAGTCCGCCGAGCCGCCGCTCACCAAGGACGCGATCGCAGGCCGGATCAGGCGGCTGCTCGCGCTGGCCGACAAGCGCGCGACAGAGCTCGGCGTCCCGCCCACCGACGCTCACCTCACCGCGGACATGCTGGCACCCTGACGATCAGTGCCGAAGGGCCCGGCCGGGCAGGCTGGTCGGCCCTGTCAGCGGTCAGGCCGCGGTGTTATGGTGCGCGTGGCGCGTGATCAGCGAGGAAACTGATCAGCGCGGAGTCCGAGCACGACAAGGCGAAGGGGAGCACGGCGTGACTGTCCGAGTAGGAATCAACGGGTTCGGCAGGATCGGACGGAACTTCTGGCGTGCGGTCCACGCGAACCGGACGCCGGGGATCGAGATCGTCGCCGCCAACGACCTGGGCGACATCAAGACCTTCGCGCACCTGCTCAAGTACGACACGGTGCTCGGCACGCTCGACGTGGACGTGTCGGCGGCGAACGGCAGCATCGTGGCCGGCGGCGCGAAGATCAAGTGGCTGGCCGAGCGGGACCCGGCCGCGATCCCGTGGGCCGACCTGGGCGTCGAGGTGGTCATCGAGTCCACCGGGCACTTCACCGACCACGCGGGCGCGCACAAGCACATCGAGGCCGGCGCGAAGAAGGTCATCATCTCGGCCCCGGCCAAGGGCGAAGACATCACCATCGTCCTGGGCGTCAACGACGGCGCCTACGACCCGTCGGTGCACCACGTGATCTCGAACGCGTCCTGCACCACCAACTGCGTCGCGCCGATGGCCAAGGTGCTGCTCGACAGCTTCGGCATCGTCAGGGGCCTGATGACGACGATCCACGCGTACACCAACGACCAGGTGATCCTGGACTTCGCGCACAAGGACCTGCGCCGGGCCCGGGCCGCCGCCCAGAACATCATCCCGACCACCACGGGAGCGGCCAAGGCAACATCCCTGGTCCTGCCCGAGCTGAAGGGCAAGCTGGACGGGATCTCGATGCGGGTCCCGGTGGTGGACGGCTCGGTCACCGACCTGGTCGTCCAGCTCGAGCGCGAGGTCAGCGCCGAGGAGGTCAACGACGCCTACCGCGCCGCCGCGGCGCAGGGGCCGCTGAAGGCGTACCTGCACTACTCGACCGACCCGATCGTGTCCTCCGACATCGTCGGCACGCCCTGGTCCTGCACGTTCGACGCGCCGCTCACCATGGCGTCCGGCGACCAGGTGAAGGTGATCGGCTGGTACGACAACGAGTGGGGCTACAGCAACCGCCTGGTCGACCTGGCCGCGCTGGTCGCCGGCAGCCTGCCTGGCTAGGACGATGAAGTCGATCACCGACCTGGAGGTCGGCGGGCGCGTCGTGCTGCTCCGCGCCGACCTGAACGTGCCGCTGGACGGCACCGTGATCACCGACGACGGCCGGATCAGGGCCAGCGTGCCCACGATCACCGCGCTGGCCGCGCGCGGCGCGCGGGTGCTGGTCTGCGCGCACCTGGGCCGGCCTGCGGGCAGCAACTTCGCCGCCCGTGCCGCGGGCGGGCCCTCGCTGCGCCCGGTCGCCGGGCGGCTCGGCGAGCTGCTCGGCCGGCCGGTTCCGCTGGCCGATGACGTCGCCGGCCCGGCGGCCGCGAGGCTGGCCGGCTCGCTCGGCGACGGCGACGCGGGCCTGCTCGAGAACGTCAGGTTCGAGCCCGCCGAGACCAGCAAGGACGACGCCACGCGGGCCGAGCTCGCCGGGCGGCTCGCGGCCCTGGCCACGCTGTACGTCGGCGACGGCTTCGGCGCGCTGCACCGCAAGCACGCCAGCGTCTACGACGTGCCAGGACTGCTGCCGCACGCGGCAGGCGAGCTGGTCGAGGCCGAGGTCGCGGTGCTGCGCAAGCTCACGGAGAACCCGGAACGGCCGTACGTCGTGGTGCTGGGCGGCGCGAAGCCATCGGACAAGCTCGCGGTGATCGCCAGCCTGCTCGACAAGGCGGACCGGCTGATCATCGGCGGCGGCATGGCATACACCTTCCTGGCCGCCCAGGGGCACGAGGTCGGCCGCTCGCTGCTCGAGAACGACCAGATCGGCAACGTCAAGGACGTGCTGGCGCGGGCCGAGCGGCGCCGTGTGGAGATCGTCCTGCCGGTCGACCTGGTCGGGGCCACCGGGTTCGACGCCGATGCCGAGCACGACGTGTACCCGGCCGACGCGTTCCCCGCCGACCGCGAGAGCCTGGACATGGGACCGCGGACGCGCGAGCTGTTCGCGGCCAAGCTGGCCGACGCGAAGACGGTGTTCTGGAACGGCCCGGTCGGCGTGTTCGAGTTCCCCGCCTTCGCCGCGGGCACCAGGGCGGTGGCCCAGGCGATCAGCGAGTTGCCAGGACTGACCGTGGTGGGTGGCGGTGACTCCGCGGCGGCCGTTAGGCAACTGAATTTCCCTGACAGCGCGTTCGGCCACATCTCCACCGGCGGCGGGGCCAGCCTGGAGTACCTGGAAGGCAAGACGCTGCCCGGGCTCGCCGCGCTCGAGGCCGACCGGTGAGCCCGCCCGCGATGGGCCGCAAACCGCTGGTGGCCGGCAACTGGAAGATGCACAACAACCATCTCGAGGCGCTGGCCCTGACCCAGCAGCTCGCGTTCCGGCTGACCGGCAAGGACTTCGCGGCGGTCGATATCGTCGTGCTGCCGCCGTTCACCGCGCTGCGCAGCGTGCAGACGCTCGTGCAGGGCGACAAGCTCAAGCTGCGCTACGGGGCGCAGGACGTCTCGCCGCACGCCGACGGCGCCTA
>DASPZH010000211.1:0-3811 GCA_035636335.1 Streptosporangiaceae bacterium | reverse complement strand
CAGCACGGAGTCCGCCAGCGACGCGATCGCCACCTCGGCCTGCCCCACGCCGACCGTCTCGATGAGGATCAGCTCGAACCCGGCCGCGTCGAGCACCCGGATGGCCTGCGGCGTCGAGGCGGCCAGCCCGCCCAGGTGGCCGCGGCTCGCCATCGACCTGATGAACACCTGGTCGTCGGTCGCGTGCTCCTGCATGCGTATCCGGTCGCCGAGCAGCGCCCCGCCGGTGAACGGCGACGTCGGGTCGACCGCGAGCACGGCGACGCGGCGGCCCGCGGCGCGCAACGCGCTCAGCAGCGCGCCGGTCACGGTGGACTTGCCTACCCCCGGGGCGCCGGTCAGGCCGATGATCCGGGCCCCGCCGGTCTCCGGCAGAAGATCTTTGATAACCGAACGGACCCGGGGTGACTCGTCCTCGACCAGCGAGATAAGCCGGGCGACAGAGCGGATGTCCCCGGCCCGGGCCTTGTCGAGCTCGGCGGCAGTGGTATCGGCCACAGGGGTGTGCGCCACGGGCCGGCTAGCCGCGGACCCGGAACAGCAGGGCCTCGCCCTGGCCGCCGCCGCCGCACAGGGCCGCCGCGCCGAGCCCGCCGCCGCGGCGGCCGAGCTCGTAGCACAGGTGGACCGCGAGCCGGGCGCCGGACGCCCCGATGGGGTGGCCGATGGCGATCGCGCCCCCGTTGACGTTCACCACGTCCGGGCCGACGCCCAGGTCGCGCATGGACTGGATGGCCACCGCCGCGAACGCCTCGTTGATCTCGATCAGGTCCAGGTCGGAGACGCCAAGGCCGGCCTTGGCCAGGGCGCGGGAGATGGCGTTGGACGGCTGGGAGTGCAGCGAGTTGTCCGGGCCGGCCACGTTGCCGTGCGCGCCGATCTCGGCCAGGACGGGTAGCCCGGCCCGTTCGGCTGCCGCTGCGGACATCACCACGACGGCGGCCGCGCCGTCCGAGATCTGGGAGGCGGTCCCGGCGGTGATCGTGCCGTCCCGGCCGAAGGCCGGCTTGAGCTTGGCCAGCCCTTCGGCGGTCGTGCCCGGGCGGATGCCCTCGTCCCGCGTCACGGTCAGCTGCTCGCCCTTCTGCGTCACGGAGACGCCGGCGATCTCGGCGGCGAACAGGCCGTTCTTGGCCGCGGCGGCCGCGCGCTGGTGGGACATGGCCGCGAACTCGTCCTGCTGCTCGCGGGTGATGCCGAGCCTGCGGCCGCTGTTCTCGGTGGACTCGCCCATGGACAGGTGGTCGAAGGCGTCGGTCAGGCCATCCAGGGCCATCGAGTCCTCGACCGTGACCGGACCGTACTTGTAGCCGACCCGGGAGTTCAGCAGCAGGTGCGGCGCGCGGCTCATGGACTCCATCCCGCCGGCCACCACGATGTCGTACTCACCCAGCCGGACCAGCTGCGACGCGAGCGCGATGGCGTCCAGGCCGGACAGGCACACCTTGTTGACCGTCAGCGCGGGGATGCTCATGGGCAGGCCGGCCGCGACGGCGGCCTGCCGGGCGGTGATCTGGCCCGCGCCCGCCTGCAGCACCTGGCCCATGATCACGTACTCGACTTGCTCGGGGGCGACGCCGGCCCGGTCCAGCGCCGCCGCGATCGCGACGCCGCCCAGTTCGCTGGCAGACTTGCTGGCGAGGGACCCGAGCAGGCGGCCTACCGGTGTCCTCGCCCCGCCGACAATGACCGGCTGACGTGGTTCGCTCATAACTGCAACGATACCTAGCCGGCTCCGGAAGGAAATATGGTGCTACCGCTGCTAACCCGCATCGATCACGTCGGAATCGCCTGCCGCGACCTGCGGAAGACCATCGATCTGTACCGGGAGACGTTCGGGCTGGGGGTGCTCACCCTGGAGGTGAACGAGGAGCAGGGCGTCCGCGAGGCCATGCTGGCGGTCGGGCCGGGCGCTGACGTCGCGGCAGGGCGCCCCGGCTACGTCCAGCTACTCGAGCCGCTGGGGCCGGACACGCCGGTGGGCAAGTTCCTGGCCCGCCGCGGCGAGGGGATCCACCACATCGGGTACGGCGTCGCCGACATCAAAGCGGCCCTGGCCGCGATCGGCGGGACCGGCGTCCGGCTGATCGACGAGCGGCCCAGGCACGGGTCCATGGGGGCGTCCATCGCCTTCCTGCACCCGGCCGACGTGGGGGGCGTGCTGACCGAACTCGTACAGTTTCATAGGATAGAGAACTCTGAAGGGTCCGCCAAACCACTCAAGTAAGAGTAGTCTGCCTGTCACCGAGCGAGAGTCGCACCCGCATGGCTGACACCCGCCGTAAAAATTCCGTCGCCTTCACGTCTAGCCAGGATTAGGCCACATGCAATCGGACATTGACGCCCAGCTGACCAACTTCTTCGAAGAGGCCCCGCCGCGCGAGTTCGCGACGGTCATGCGGGGCTACGACCGCCATCAGGTCGATGAGCACATCAGGCAGATCGAAACCGAAGTGCGCCAGCACCGCGAGCAAACCCAGACCATGCGGCAGCAGCTGACTGACGCGCACCGCCAGATCCAGGAGCAGGAACGCCCGACCTACTCCGGTCTCGGTGCGCGCATTGAGCAGTTGCTCAGGCTGGCCGAAGAGCAGGCCACCGAGCTCGTCCAGGCGGCCAGGTCCGAAGCGAACGAGATCAAGGCCGCGGCCAAGGTCGACGGGGCGGAGTTCCGGGCCGCCGCCGAGAACGAGGCCTCGGAGCTGCGCGCCAACGCCAAGCGGGAGACCGACGACCTGCGCGGCGCGGCCGAGCGGGAGGCCGACTCGATCCGGACCACCGCCCGGCGCGAGGTCGACGAGCTGACCTCGATCACCGAGCGCGAGGTGGCCAAGCTCCGGGCCACCGCCGATCATGAGGTCGCGGACAAGCGGGCCGCGGCCGAGCGCGACATCGCCAAGCTGCGCACCAGCACCGAGCGCGAGGTGGCCCAGCTGAAGGCCACCGCCAAGCGCGAGCGGGACGAGATCCTCACCACCTCCAAGCGCCAGGCCGACGAGATGCGCAGCCAGGCGCAGCGGATCCTGGAGGAGAGCGAGGCCCAGCGGACCCAGGCCGAGGCCGAGTTCGAGATCCAGCTCGCGGCGCGCCGGGAGGAAGCCGAGCGCCAGGAAGCCGAACGGCTCTCCGCCGCCCAGTCCGCCACGCAGAAGCTCGTCTCCGAGGCCGAGCAGCGGGCCTCCACCGCCGAGCAGCGGGCGGCCAAGGCCAGCGCCCAGGCCGACCAGACCCGGCGGGACGCCGACTCGCACGCCCGGCAGCTGGTCAGCAACGCCAAGAAGAACGCCGACCAGATCGTCGGCCAGGCCAAGTCTCAGGCTGATCAGCTGCTCACCGAGACCAAGGCCGACGCCGAGCGCCGCCGCGCGGCCGCGCAGCGCGAGGTCGACGAGCTCACCAGGCAGAAGGACAGCATCGCCACCCACCTGGCGCAGGTGCGCCAGCTGCTCGGCGGCCAGCTGCCCATGGACGCCGCGATGCAGGCGTCGCCGCCCAAGCCGGCCATCGCGGCGGACCCGGTGCCGTCGGCTCCCCCGGCCCCGCCGCACAACGGCGCCGCCGCGCCGCCCGCCCCCACCATGGTGCAGTCGGCGCAGTCCGCTGCACATCAGCCCACCCAGGTGTCGTCGGCGCCCACCCAGGCGCAGCCGCGGCCTGGCAACGGCGGCTCTCCTTCCCTCTCCCCTTCGCCGGCCGCGGCCCAGGCCAGCGCCAAGCAGGGCGCCAACGGCAAGGAAGACGACGAGGACTGGTGGACTGAGTAACTGGCGGTAAGGCCGCCATCGTGCCGGTTAGGTGACGGGCACGATGG
>DASPZH010000210.1:0-11100 GCA_035636335.1 Streptosporangiaceae bacterium | reverse complement strand
CCTCGCGCCCGCTCTGGCCTTCGTATCCCAGGCCTGGGTCGTGTACCTGCTGTTCGACAACATCAAGTTCCTCGGCAGCGGGTACAGCTACGCGAACTGGCTCGGGCCGATCGACGCGCTCGTCGTGGTCGGCGGCATCGGCTTCGCGTTCTACCTCAAGTCGCGTAACAAGGAGAAGTACGAGTCCGCCGGGCGGCTCATCAACGAGGGGCTCTAGCTCGGGGCAACCGTGGCCCCGGCCGATCCGGCCGGGGCCACGGCCACGAACGACAGTCGGGGGAACGCACGGATGGGCTACCTGATCGGCGCGGACATCGGCTCGCAGAGCGTCAAGGCGCTGCTGCTCGACCCGGACGGCCTCGAGGTCGCCTCGGCCGCGCGGCCCGCCGCGATGAGCCATCCGGCCAGCGGCTGGGCCGAGCAGGACCCCGCTCAGTGGCGCGACGGGCTGGCCGCCGCCGTCCGCCGGGTGCTGGCCACGGCGGGCATCGGCCCGGCCGAGGTCACCCACCTCGGCCTCGCCTCGCAGGTCGACGGCGTCGTGCCGGTCGACGGCTCGCTCCGGCCGCTGCGCCAGGCGATCACCTGGCTGGACCGCCGGGCGGCGGAGCAGGCGGCGGCGCTGGCCACCAAGCTGGGCGCCGACGCGATCTTCGCCACCACCGGTCTCAACGCCGACTCCTCGCACATCGCGCCCAAGATCATGTGGCTGCGCGACCACGAGCCCGACACCTACCGGGACGCGGCCTCGTTCCCGCCCGCGGGCGGTTACCTGCTCGGCTGGCTGACCGGGACGGTCGCCCAGGACCACGCGAACGCCTCGTCGACGCTGCTGTACGACGTCGGGTCGGGCACCTGGGACCAGGCGATGCTCGATGCCGCGGGCATCGATCCTGGCGTGCTCGCCCCGATCAGGCCGTCCGCCGAGATCGCGGGCACGCTCACCGCGCAGGCGGCCGAGGCGCTGGGGCTGGACCGGCGGTGCGCCGTCGTCGTGGGCACGGGCGACGAGCACGGCGCCTGCGTCGGCGCGGGCGCGATCATGCCCGGCCTGGTCGCGGACGTGACCGGCACCGCCGAGCCGGTCGCGGTCACCGCGCCCGGCCCCGTATTCGACCCCGAGCGGGTGGTGGAGACGCACGCGCACGCGATCACCGGGATGCTGCTCGTCGAGAACCCCGGCTTCGTCTCCGGCGGCTGCACGCTGTGGTGCGGCGAGAACATCCTGGGAACAAACCAGGCAGGGCTGTTCGCGCTGGCCGCGGCGGCCCCGCCGGGCTCGGACGGGGTGCTGTTCCTGCCCGCGCTGTCCGGTGCGGCGGTGCCGCGGTGGAACGACCGGATGCGCGGCGTGTTCGCCGGGCTGTCGATGAACCACGGGCGCGGCGAGCTGGCCCGGGCGGTCATCGAGGGCTGCGCGTTCGCGCTCCGCGACGTGCTCGGCAGGCTGGACGCGCTCGGCCTTTCCGGGGAGGAGATCAGGGTGGTCGGCGGCGGCGCCCGCAGCGAACTCTGGCTCCAGGTCAAGGCCGACGTCACCGGCCGGACGGTGCAGCCGGTGCTCTCCGCCGAGCCGACCGCCGCGGGTGCCGCGGTCCTGGCCGGCCTGGCCGCCGGGACGTTCGCGGACGCGGCCGACGCGGTGGGCAGGACCGTCCGCCTGGCGCCCCGTTCCTACCGGCCGGACCCGCGCACCCGCGACGTCTACGCCGAGCGGTACGCGCAGTACCGCGCGCTCTACGACGGCACGGAAGGCGCACTCACATGAGCGAGCCGAAGGTGAAGGGGGAAGGGGAGGCGGGTGGGAGCGCCTGGAGTGAGGAGCGAGGGACGAGCGACGAGGGAAGGCGGCGCAGTGAAGGGGGAATGGCGAGGCGGGTGGGGCCCCGGAGGCGAGCGGCGAACAGAGTGCCGCTCGACCTGGCCGGACTGCGCGGCGCGCTGGCCGACGCGCCCGAGCCGTTCGAGCCGCTGGGCATGGCCGGGCTGGCCGTCGGGCCCGGCGCGCTCGACCGGCTGGGCGACGTGCTGGCCGGGCTCGGCGCCGGAGCCGGCGACGTGGTCGTGCTCGCCGCGGCCACGCCCATGACGGTGCGCGGATCGGGACTGCGCCAGGCGATCGAGGAACGGATCACGTCCCGTTACGCCGTGAAATGGGTTGAGCTCGGCCCGGCCGACGGATCGGTGCACGCCGACGAGCAGACGGTCGCCACCGCGGCCCGCGCGACCGCCGGCGCCGGCAGCGTGGTCACCGTCGGGTCCGGCACGGTCACCGATATCGGCAAGGCCGCCGCCGGCGCCGGCACGCCGCTGGTCGCGGTGCAGACCGCCACGAGCGTCAACGGCTACGCCGACCCGTTCTCCGTGCTGCTGCGGGCCGGGGTCAAGCGGACCACGCCGACCCGCTGGCCGGACTGGCTGGTCGCCGATACCGACGTGCTGCTCGGCGCGCCGCAGCGGCTCAACCTGGCCGGCCTCGGCGACATGGCCGCCATGTTCACCGCGAGCGCCGACTGGTACCTGGCCGCGCTGCTGGGCGCCGACGGCCCGCCGTACCGCGCCCAGGCGGCGAACCTGGTGCGGCCGCACGGCGAGGTGATGCTGCGCCCCGGCGCCGGGCTGACCACGGACGCGTGGCGGCTGGCCGACCTGGCCAGGCTGCTGACGCTCAGCGGGATATGCATGGGGGTCACGGGCTCGACGGCACCCGCGTCGGGGATGGAGCACGCGGTCAGCCACCTGCTCGAGATGGCGGCCACCGCGGCCGGGACCTCAGCGGGGACCTCGACGCCCGCGTCGAGGTCCAGCCTGCACGGCGAGCAGGTCGGCGTGGCCAGCGTCGTCGCCGCCGCGACCTGGGCGCACGTGCGCGAGCGGATCGCCGCCGGCGGGCTCGGCCGGCCCGCGCGGCGGCCCGATCCCGACGCGGTCGGCGACCGGATCGGCGCGGCCTTCGCCGGGCTCGACCCGTCAGGGGCGATGGCGGCCGAGTGCCTCGCGGACTACGCCGCCAAGATCCGGATGCTTGCCTCGGGAGACGATCCGCTGGCCACGCTGCGGGCGGCCTGGCCGGACCGGGAGGCGGTAATCGGCGGGCTGCTGATCGGCCCGGGCGAGCTCGCCGCCGGGCTGCGCTCGGCGGGCCTGCCGGCGCGGTTCGCCGACCTGCCGGCGCCGGTCGACGAGGCGCAGGCCCGGTGGGCGGTGGCCAACTGCGCGCTGCAGCGGCGCCGCTTCGGCGTCGCCGACCTCGCGATGCTGCTGGGCGCCTGGGAAGACGATGACGTGGACGCGGTACTCGCGGCAGCGGAGCAGGCGGCCGGCGGCGGGCCCGAGGCGGCCGGCGGCGGGCCCGAGGCGACCGGCGGAGGCCGGGCAGCCGGCCGAGCCGGCGACGACGGGGCGAGAGCACCATGAGGCTGAGGACGGCCGCCAGGAACACCGCGCCGGGCCGCCCGCCGCGGACGTACTCCGGCTACGTCGTCGACCTGGACGGCACCGTCTACCTGGGTGACGAGCCGCTCCCCGGCGCGGTGCAGACGCTGGACCGGCTGCGCGCGGCGGGCTCACGGCTGGTGTTCCTGACCAACAACCCGCTGCGCTCGTCGGCGAGCTACGCCGGGAAGCTGCGCGGGCTCGGCGTGCAGGCCAGCGAGCGGGAGGTGGTTACGCCGCTGAGCGTGCTGCCCGGCTACCTGAACGGTCGCCATCGCGGCGCCGCCGTGCTCACGGTGGCCGAGCCGCTGGTCGACCAGACACTGCTGGCGGCGGGCATCGCCGTCACCACCGAGCCGTCCGAGGCGGGCGTGGTGGTCGTGTCGTTCGACCGGGCCTTCGACTACACCAAGCTGCTCCGGGCGTTCCGCGCGGTGCACAGCCACGGGGCGGTGATCGTCGCCACCAACCCCGACCCGTTCTGCCCGACGCCCGACGGCGGCCTGCCCGACTGCGCGGCGATGCTCGCCGCCGTCGAGGCCTGCACGGGCACCCGGGCCGAGGCGGTGCTCGGCAAACCCGGCCCGCAGCTCGCCGCCGAGGTTCGGGCCAGGCTCGGCGTCCCGGCCGCGGACGCGGCCATGGTGGGCGACCGGATCCTGACCGACGTCGCGATGAGCCGGGCGCTGGGGATGACCAGCGTCCTGGTGCTGTCCGGCGCGACGAGCGCCGACGACGTGGCCGGATCCGACGTCCGGCCGGACTATGTCATCGACGGGATCGGGGACCTGCTGCCCGGCCCGCCCGCTCAGCCAGCCAGCCCACGGGAGCCGCAGTGATCGAGTTCGTGTTCATGCTGACCCACCACGACCGCACGGTCGACCAGCCGGCCGACGTCTACCAGGGCATCCGCGACTGCGGCCTGCGGTACGTCGGCTTCAAGGACGTCGGCGCGAGCGCGGCCGAGCTGCGCGAGGTGTGCGACCAGGCGCACGCCGACGGCCTGGAGGTCATGCTCGAGGTCGTCTCGACCAGCAAGGACGACGAGCAGCGGTCGATCGCCGCGGCGGCCGAGATCGGCGTCGACTGGGTGCTCGGCGGCACCCATCCGCGCGACGGGCTCGCCGTGCTGGCCGGGTCGAAGGCGCGCTACTGCCCGTTCCCCGGCATGGTCGTCGACCACCCGAGCGTGCTGCTCGGCGAGATCGCCGAGATCGCCGAGAGCGCGCGGGCGATCACCGCGATGGAGGGCGTGTACGGCCTCGACCTGCTCGCCTACCGGCACCCGACCGCCGACGTCGCCGCCCTGACCAGCGCGGTGGTGCGGGCGTCGGCCGGGCCGGTGATCGCCGCCGGGTCGGTCGCGTCGGTGCGGCAGATCGCGACGCTGGACGCCGCGGGCGCCTGGGGGTTCACCATCGGCGGCGCCATCTTCGAGGGCAGGCTGCCCGGCGGCCCGTCGATCGCCGGGCAGATCAGGCAGGTGCTCGCGGCGGCGTCCGGCGAGCGCGCCGGATGAGCGGGGCCGGCGGCCTATGTCGGGGCTGATCCTGGCGGTCGACCAGGGCAGCTCGTCGAGCCGGTGCGTGGTGCTCGACCACCGGGCGGAACCGGTCGCCATGGCCAGCCGGCCGCTCGCGAGCGCGTTCCCCGCCGCCGGGCGGGTGCAGCACGACGCCGAGGAGATCCTCGACGGCGTGCTCTGCTGCCTGCGCGAGGCGCTGGCCCGGTCCGGAGCGGACTGGCCGGACATCGCCGCGATCGGCCTCGCGGCGCAGACCGAGACCTTCGTGGTCTGGGACGCCGGGACCGGCCGACCGGTCTACCCGGCGATAAGCTGGCGCGACACCAGGACGGCGGACCGGTGCCAGGACCTGCGTGCGGCCGGGCACGAGCCCGCCGTCCGGTCGCGGACCGGGCTGCCGCTCGAGGCGGCGTTCAGCGCTTCGAAGCTGCGCTGGCTGCTCGACGAGCTGCCGGGCGCCCGGGCGGCGGCGGCCGCCGGGCGGCTGCTCTTCGGGGATGTCGGCTGCTGGCTCACCTGGCGGCTGAGCGGCGGCGCGGTGCACGTGACCGACCCGTCGATGGCCTCGCGGACCATGCTGTTCAACCTGGCCGACGGGGTCTGGGACGAGGCGATGCTCGGCCTGTTCGGCATTCCTGGTCAGATGCTGCCCGCCGTGGTGCCCAGCGCGGGCCGGATCGCGGTCACCGACGCGTCGGTCTGCGGCGGTCGGGCAACGATCGGCGCCATCGTCGGGGACCAGCAGGCCGCCCTGTTCGGCCACCGGTGCCTGACCGAGGGGACGGCGAAGCTGACCATGGGAACGGGCGCGTTCCTGTGGTGCAACGCCGGGCTCAGCCCGCCGGGACCGGCGCCTGCCGGGGTGGTCTCGACCTGCGCCTGGCGGGTCGGCGACCAGACCAGCTACGCGCTGGAAGGCTTCGTGCCCAACGCCGGGGCGGTCACCGCCTGGCTGCGGCGGCTCGGCGTGCTCGGGGCGGAGCAGTGGCCGCTGATCAGGCCGGGCAGGCTGGCCGGCCCGGCCGCCGGGACATGGTGCGTGCCCGCCCTGTTCGGCCTCGGCACGCCGACCTGGGCACCGGTCGCGACGGCACGGATCGGCGGGCTGACGGCGGACAGCACGGGCGAGGACATCGCCGAGGCCGCCATGGTGGGCGTGGCGCACCAGATCGTGGACGCGGTCGAGGCGGTACGGGGCGGCCTGACCGGGCCGGTCGACGTGGTCAGGGTCGACGGCGGCCTCGCCCGCAACGACTCGGTGCTGCAGGCCGTCGCCGACCTGTCCGGCCTGTGCCTCGAGCGGACCGCGCGGGAAGAGGTCACCGCGCTCGGGGCCGGCTCGCTCGCCGGGCTCGGGACCGGGCAGTGGGACCAGGCGGCGCTGGCGGGCCTGCCGGTCGAGACCGACCGCGCCGTGCGGCCGCTGCTGCCGCCCGGCGCCCGGGACGCAGCCAGGAACGCGTGGCGGCTGGCGCTCGCCGAGGTCGTCGGCCGCTCGGCCGGGCCGGACTCATGACCGCCGCGCTCAGCCCGGAGCACCGCGCTGCCTCGGTCGCCCGGATGGCCGGCGAGCGGTTCGACATCGTCGTGGTCGGCGGCGGCGTCACCGGCACCGGCGCGGCGCTCGACGCCGCCACCCGGGGACTGCGGGTCGCCCTGGTCGAGGCCACCGACTACGCCGCCGGCGCGTCGAGCAAGTCGAGCAAGCTGATCCACGGCGGGCTGCGTTACCTGGAAATGCTCGACTTCGGCCTGGTCCGCGAGGCGCTGACCGAACGCGGCCTGCTGCTCACCAGGCTCGCGCCGCACCTGGTCAGGCCCGTGCCCTTCCTGTGGCCGCTCACCCACCGGGTCTGGGAGCGGCCCTATGTGGGAGCCGGGTTGCTGCTGTACGACACCATGGGCGGCCGGCGGGCGGTACCGCGGGCCAGGCATTTGAGCCGAACGGGAGCGCTCCGGCTGGCGCCGGCACTGCGGCCGGACGCGCTCGTGGGCGGCGTCCAGTTCTATGACGCGCAGGAAGACGACGCGAGGATGGTCGCGTGCCTGGCCAGGACCGCCGCCGCCCATGGCGCGGCAATGGCGACCAACGTGCGGATGGACGGCTTGGCGACCCGGTCCGGGCGGGTGACCGGCATCAGGGCCAGCGACCTGCTCACCGGCACGGACCTGGAGATCGGGGCCGGCCACGTGGTGCTGGCGACCGGGGCGTGGACCGGCGGGCCCGGGATGAGGGTCAGGCCGTCCAAGGGCGTGCACATCGTGGTCCCCAGGGGCCGGATCGCGATGGAGACCGGCCTGCTGACCAGGACCGAGAAGAGCGTCCTGTTCGTGATCCCCTGGGGCGAGCACTGGCTGATCGGCGACACCGACACCGAGTGGCCGTACGACCCGGCCCTCCCGGCCGCCAGCCGCTCCGACATCGACTACCTGCTGGCCAAGGTGAACCACCTGCTGCGCGAGCCGCTGACCGCCGACGACATCGAGGGCGTCTTCGCCGGCCTGCGCCCCCTGGTCGCAGCTGGGCCAGATGGGCAGCACGGTGTCGGGCAGCACGGGGTTGAGCAGCACGGTGTCGGGCAGCACGGGGCGGAAACCGCGAAGCTCAGCCGGGAGCACTCGGTCGGCTCGCCGGCGCCGGGGCTCAGCGTGATCGCGGGCGGCAAGTACACGACCTACCGGGTGATGGCGCGGGACCTGATCGACGCGGCCGTGCGCGACCTGGCGGCCGTGCGCGACCTGGCGGGCGCGATCCCGGCCTCGCGCACCGACCGGGTGCCGCTCGCCGGCGCCGACGGCTTCGCCGGGCTGTGGGCGGGCCGCGAGCAGATCGCTGATTCCGCGGGCCTGCCCGGCACCCAGATCGAGCGGCTGCTCGGACGCTACGGCTCGGACGTCTCGGACCTGCTGGAGCTGGTGGCCAGCCGTCCGGAGCTGCGGGAGCCGGTTCCCGGTTCGGGCCCGTACCTGGGCGCGGAGATCGTGTACGCGTGCACGCACGAGGGCGCCGTCCGCCTCGACGACGTGCTGTCCAGGCGGACCAGGATCACGATCGAGACCCGCGACCGCGGCGCGGCCGCCGCGCCGCATGCCGCCGCTCTGATGGCCCCCGAGCTCGGCTGGGACGAGGCGCGGACCAGCGCCGAGGTCGGGCGCTACCTGGACATGGTCGCGGCCGACCGGGAAGCTGAGTCCATGCCCGACGACCTCACCGCCTACCGGGCCAAGGCCCGGGCGAGCCCGCCGCAGCCAGTCCCGCCAGATGCCCAGAGCAGGCGGAGGAGCCTGTTAGATAACGAAACCTGACTCCGCCGCGGGAGGAGCCCCGCGAGAACCCGGAGTCGTCCCGCGAGATGTTCGACGGCATGCGGAAGGGCCCGAGATGAACACCGACGCACGAGGCCTGAGCCTGACCGGCTCCGCCGAGGCCGTGACCCGCTATGACGAGGCGATTGATCATCTGATCCGGTTCCAGGCCGAGGTGGTCGATGCCGCCGCCGCGGCCGCTGCGGCCGACCCCGGCTGCGTCATGGCCAGGACCTTCTGCGCCTACCTGGCGCTCATGTCGACCGAGGAGAGCGCCGTCGCCGGAGCCCGCGACGCCCTCGCGGGCCTGCACTCCGACTGCGATGAGACGGCCATGCTGCCCAGGGAGCGCGCTCACCTGGCGGTCGCGGAGCGATGGATCGACGGCGATATGACGGGTGCGGGCGGGCTGCTCGGCGATATCTCGGTCGAGTACCCGCGCGACCTGCTCGCCCTGGCCGTCGGCCACCAGATCGACTTCTTCACTGGCGACGCGGTCAACCTCCGCGACCGGATCGGCCGGGCGATCGGCGGCTGGCACGATGACGACGGCCAGCTCGGGTACGTCCACGGCATGTACGCGTTCGGCCTGGAGGAGTGCAACCTCTACCAGCAGTCAGAGGAGTTCGGCCAGGCGGCCGTCGAGCGCAATCCCGACGACGTGTGGGGCATCCACGCGGTAGTGCACACCTACGAGATGGCCGGGCGGGTCCCCGACGGCGTCCGCTTCATGCGCAGCCGCGAGGCCGACTGGCAGACGGGAAACTTCCTCAGTGTCCACAACTCCTGGCACTACGCCCTCTATCTGCTCCAGGGCGGCGACACCGACGGCGCGCTCGCCGTGTACGACCGGATGATCCATCACTCCGACTCGCAGGACGCGGCCCTCGAGTTGCTCGACGCCTCCGCGCTGCTCTGGCGGATTCAGCTCGACGGCACCCCGGTCGGGGCCCGATGGCAGCCGCTTGCCTCGGCGTGGGCGCGCATTCTCACGCCCGGCTTCTACCCGTTCAACGACATGCACGCGGTGATGTCGTTCGTCGGCAACGGCGAGCTTGACCGCGCTGAGAACCTCGTGCGGACGCTCGACGAGGTGGTTGCCCGGCCGGTGCCCGCCAGCACCGGCTGGAGCATGACCGCCAAGGTCGGACTGCCCGTCTGCCGGAGCCTGGTCAACTTCGGCCGCGGCGAGTACGACAGCGTCATCGCCGGCCTGCTGCCGATCAGGACCCGCCTGCACAGTTTCGGCGGCAGTCACGCCCAGCGGGACGCGGTCGAGCGCACGCTGCTCGAGGCCGCGATCCGCGCCGGCCGGCTCGAGCTCGCGTCGGCCCTGGTCAGCGAGCGGCTGTCGGTCCGCGAGGGCAACAGCTACGCGTGGTCGAAACGAGCGTGGCTGCGCGACGCGGCCGGCGACCAGGCCGGCGCCGCGTCGGCCATGGCGCGGGCCCGTGAGCTCGCCGGGCAGATCAGCGCGGCCGCGGGCTGACCCGGCCGGCCCGACCGTGGCGGCGGGGCGGGTCGAATTCCCTTGCCCGACCGGCCGGGTAACCGGCAGGCTTGAGCGGTATGACAATGCCCCCGGCCGAAGGCGTCCGGGTCGGCTGGGACTCCGTTCCCGGGCCGGTCCGCGCGGGCATCGAGCAGATCTGCGGCTCGGCGGTCGTGCGCGCCCGGTCGCAGCCCGGCGGGTTCAGCCCTGGCCTTGCGGTCCGCGTCGAGTGCGCCGACGGCACGCGGCGGTTCGTCAAGGCAGTCTCGGCCGAGGCGAACCCGGACACTCCGGCCATGCACCGCAGGGAGGCACGGGTCCTGCGGGCGCTCGACCCGATGATCGCGGCCGGGCGGCTGCCCGTCCCGCGACTGCACGGAACGCTCGAGGCGGACCCGTGGACGGCCCTGGTCCTCGACGAGGTCGCGGGACGGCACCTGAAACTGCCCTGGGAACCGGGCGACCTAGCCGATGTTCTGGCCGCGGTCGACGCGCTGGTCAGCGCGCTGACTCCGGCCCCGATCGCCGTTCGCGATCTGGCTGACCAGTTCGGCGAGGAGTTCACCGGCTGGCGGACGCTCGCGGCGGCGCCCGATCCTGGCCACATCGACACCTGGTCGCGCGCGCACCTGGACGAGCTCGCGGAACTGGAATCTGCCTGGGAGCGGCGCACCGCGGGTGACACGCTGCTGCACGGTGACATCCGGGCGGACAACCTGCTGCTCACCGGTGACCGCACCATGTTCGTCGACTGGCCGCACGCCTGCGTCGGCGCGGCCTTCGTTGACATCGTCTTCCTGGCCCCGAGCGTCACCATGCAGGGCGGGCCGCAGCCAGGGGAACTGCTGCCGATGACGCGGACCGGGCGCGCCGCCGACCGCGATGCCGTGGCGGCAGCGGTCTGCGCCATGGCCGGCTATCTGACCGAGCGCTCGCTGCGCCCAGCGCCGCCAGGGATACCCACGGTCCGCGCCTTCCAGGCCGCCCAAGCCGACATCGCCCGCCGCTGGCTGGCCGATCTGCTATGACCCGGGGATGGCTAGCCGGCGCAGGGCTCGCCGCACTGTGGAGCGCGCCTCGACTGTGTAGGCAACGGGCACGCTAGGACCAGCTCGCCAGCCAGGACTAAGGAGCCACGTGGCCAGCAGGAAACGGCTGCTCATCGACATCACGCCGCTGCGCCAGTCGCCGCCGTTCCGGCGGCTCCTGGCCGGGTCGACGCTGTCGGCGGTCGGCGGCTCGATGACCACCTTCGCCGTGATGCTCCAGGTCTACGACATCACGCGCTCGCCGTTCGCGGTCGGCGCGATCGGGATCGCCAGGATGACGCCGATGCTGACCG
>DASPZH010000209.1:0-1515 GCA_035636335.1 Streptosporangiaceae bacterium | reverse complement strand
GCGATCGCGCAGCCCAGCGGGTTGCCGCCGAACGTCGAGCCGTGCTGGCCCGGCCTGAACACGCCAAGCACCGCAGCCGACGACACCACGGCGGACACCGGCATGATGCCGCCGCCAAGGGCCTTGCCGAGCACGTACATGTCGGGGGCCACGTCTTCGTGCTCGCAGGCGAAGGTCGTCCCGGTGCGGCCGAGACCGGACTGGATCTCGTCGGCGATCATAAGCGCGCCCCACTGCGTGCACAGCTCGCGGACCCTGGCCAGGAAGCCAGTCGGCGGGACGATGACGCCCGCCTCGCCCTGCACCGGCTCGACCAGCACGCCGACCACCCGGTCATCCATGGCGGCCGCGAGCGACTCGGCGTCGCCGTAGGGCACGACCCGGAATCCCGGCGTGTACGGTCCGTACGAGTCCTTGGCGTCCGGGTCGGTCGAGAAGCTGACGATCGTCGTGGTGCGGCCGTGGAAGTTACCCTCGAAGGCGATGATCACCGCTTCGTCCCTGGGTACGCCCTTGACCTCGTAGCCCCATTTGCGCGCCGTCTTGATCGCCGTCTCCACGGCCTCGGCGCCGGTGTTCATCGGAAGCACCATCTCCATGCCGGCCAGCGCGGCCAGCTCGGCGCAGAACGGGCCGAACTGGTCGTGCTCGAATGCCCGGCTGACCAGTGTCACCCGCTCGAGTTGCCGCTGTGCGGCCGCGACCAGGCGCGGGTGCCGGTGGCCGAAGTTCAGCGCCGAGTACGCGGCCAGCATGTCCAGGTATCGCTGGCCGTTGACGTCGGTCACCCAGGCCCCATCGGCCTCGGCGATCACTACCGGCAGCGGGTGGTAGTTGTGCGCGCTGTGCGCGGCGGCCTGGGCGCTGAGCTGGTCAGCCGTCAGATGATTGGCCTGCACCGGTACCTCCCGCTTGTCGCAGTTCCAGCGTGCAGCACTTCGGGCCGCCGCCGGCCTTCTTGAACTCGGACATGTCGACGGGCACGACCGTGAACCCGGCCGCGCTGATCTCGCCCGCCAGCCACTCCGCCTGCACGGGCATCACGACGTTCCGGCCGTCGCTGAGCCCGTTCAGGCCGAGCATCTCGGCATCGGCGGCCTTGGCCTCGATCAACTCGGGGAACCTGGCCGCCAGCGCCGCCTGCCCGGCCTCGTCGAACGCCGCGGGATAGTAGGCCGCCGTGTTCTCGTCCAGGACGATGAGCGCGGTGTCCAGGTGGTAGAACCGCGGATCCACCAGCCTGACGCTGATCACCGGCAGGCCGAACAGGGCCTCGGCCTGCGCGCTCACGTCCCGAATGCTGCGGAAACCGTAGCCGGCGATGATCGTCTCGCCGGCGAACACGATGTCGCCCTCACCCTCGTTCACGTGGTCCGGCTCGACCACCCGGTAGCCCTTGCGCCGGAACCAGTCCATGTAGGCAGCGCCTTCCGGGTGCCGCTCAGGATGCTTGAACCGGGATCCGAGCACATTGCCGCCGATCACCGTCGCGCCGTTGGCGGCAAACACCATGTC
>DASPZH010000208.1:0-5480 GCA_035636335.1 Streptosporangiaceae bacterium | reverse complement strand
GGATACATCCGTCGATTAATGTCCATCGCTGACACCTCGTTCCGGCTGGCATGCCTGGAATCCCAGGATCTGCCAGCCAAGGAAAGGAGCGCCACCGTGGAGCGCTCGCCATCTGGTCGGCACTCCAGGCCCAGGGCCAGGGCTGCCGCAGGTAGGGCGATTACGGGTAGAGCCGGCCGGGGCGGCACGACGTCTGCTGGCATCGGACCGGCCCTGAGCACGCCGGCCCTGAGCACGCCGGCCCTGAGCACGCAGAGCGCAAGCACGCCGGGTGTGACCCGGCGCCGCATCGTCGGGGGCAGGGTCAGGCGCCGGGCCTTCGGCCGGCTGGCGACGGCGTTGTCCGTCGCTGCGGTCATCGGCCTCGCGTTGCCGACCTCGTTCTCAGGTGCCGCGTCCGCCAGCCCGGCCCCCACGCTCAAGCAGCTGCTCGCCATGGCGGCCAAACTCTCCAGGCAGATCGACGACCTCAGCCAGCAGTACGACGCGCTGCGGATTCAGTACACGGTGGCCAAGGACCAGGTCAAGATCGCTCACCTGACCGTCCGCAGGGACGAGCGGCTCCTCACAGCCGACCAGGCCGCAATCGCCAAGATCGCGGCGGCTGGCTACATGGCCGGCGGCGTCAATCCCGCGATCAGCCTGCTGGAGAGCACGGACCCGCAGTCGATGCTGAACCGGGCGTCGATACTCAGTGAGCTTCAGAAGGAGAACGGCGACAAGATCCACCTGGTGACCTCGGCGCGGACGGCCGCCGAGCGGGCCAAGCTGCTCGCCGTTCAGGAGGAGCGCAAGGCCGCCAAGCTGTCCAAGGCCATGCGAGGCAAGGTGGCCGAGATCCAGGCCAAGGAGTCCAAGCTCAACAGCGCGGCGTTCTCCAAGGCGCTCTCGATCTACCGGCAGACCGGCAAGTACCCGGCGATCCACATCACCGGTGACTCGGTCGGCGTCCAGGCGCTCCGGATAGCGCTGACCAGGGTCGGCGACCCCTACGTCTGGGGGGCGGCGGGCCCGAGCGCGTTCGACTGCTCAGGCCTCGTCATGTGGGCGTATGCTCAGCTCGGCATCAGCCTGCCGCACTTCACAGGCGACCAGTGGAACGCGGGCGTGCACGTGTCGCGCTCCCAGCTCCAGCCGGGAGACCTCGTGTTCTTCTTCGCCGACATCGGCCACGTCGGCATCTACGTGGGCAACGGCTACATGCTGGACGCCCCGACCTTCGGCATTCCGGTTGGCATCCACCCGGTCTTCTGGAGCGCCTACGTCGGCGCGGTCCGGATCGCCTGACGGCGGCGGCCGGCGGCCTGACGTCGCCCGGGCGGCAGGACGAGCGCTAGGTCGGCCGGACGATCGGGAACAGGATGGTCTCCCTGATCGAGGCGCCGGTCAGCATGATCAGCACCCGGTCGATGCCCATGCCCATCCCGCCGGACGGCGGCATGCCGTACTCGAGTGCCCGCAGGAAGTCCTCGTCGAGCCGCATCGCCTCGGCGTCCCCGCCCGCCGCGAGCAGCGACTGCGCGGTGAGCCTGGCCCGCTGCTCGACCGGGTCGACGAGCTCGGAGTAGCCGGTGCCGATCTCGGCGCCGAACGCGACCAGGTCCCACTTCTCGGCCAGCCGCGGGTCGGCCCTGTGCTGCCTGGTCAGCGGGGCTACCTCGACCGGGAAGTCGCGGTAGAACGTCGGCATCACGGTCCGCGCCTCGACCAGGTGCTCGTACAGCTCGACCAGCACCTGGCCGGCGTTCCACGACGACTCGAGCGCGATCCCGGCCTGGCCGGCCAGCTTGCGAAGCTGGTCCTCGCCGGTGTCGGGGGTGACCTCCTCGCCGAGCGCCAGCGACACGGCCTCGTGCACGCCGACCGACGGCCACTCGGCGCCGATGTCGTGCTCAGAGCCGTCCGGCCGGCGCACGACGGTGCCGCCCAGGCCGGCCCTGGCCGCGTTCAGGATCAGGTCCCTGGTCAGGGCGCCGATCGTGGTGTAGTCGCCGTAGGCCTCGTACGCCTCGAGCATCGTGAACTCGGGGTTGTGGGTCGCGTCGGCGCCTTCGTTGCGGAAGTTCCTGCCGAGCTCGTAGACCTTCTCCAGGCCCCCGACCATCAGCCTCTTCAGGTACAGCTCGAGCGCGATCCGCAGGTACAGGCGCATGTCGTAGGCGTTGATGTGGGTGGCGAAGGGCCGGGCGTTCGCGCCGCCGTGCAGGGTCTGCAGCATCGGCGTCTCGGCCTCGATGTAGCCCTGGGCGTGCAGTTCCTCGCGGATGGCGCGGGTGACCGATGCGCGCAGCTCGGCGAGCTGCCTGGCGGAGGGGTTCACGATCAGATCGACGTAACGCATGCGCACCCGGGACTGCGGGTCCGTCAGGCCGGCGTGCTTGTCCGGCAACGGGCGCAGCGACTTGGCCGTGATCGCGAACGAGTCGGCGAGCACGGACAGTTCGCCGCTGCGCGACGTGATCACCTCGCCGGTCACGCCGATGTGGTCGCCGATATCCACGTCGGACTTCCAGGCCGCGAGCGCGTCCTCGCCCGCGCGGTCACGCGAGATCATCACCTGGATCTCGCCCGTGCCGTCCCTGATCGTGGCGAAACAGAGCTTCCCGCCGGTCCGGGACAGCATGACCCGGCCCGTCACGCCGACCAGGTCGCCGGTGGCGGTGTCGGCGGGAAGGCCGTCGTGCCGCTGCCTGACCTCGGCGATCGTGTCCGTGCGCGGGTAGCCGGCCGGGTAGGCCTCGACTCCCGAAGCCTTGAGCCGCTCGACCTTGGCCAGCCTGACCCGCATCTGCTCGGACACGTCGCCCGCCTGCCAGGTGTCGGGCGCCGCGCCCCCCGCACTAATCTTCTGTTCGTCGCTCACCCGCCCGAGGCTACCTGCGCCCCGCCCCGCCCCGCCAGCGACCGAGATTAGCCCGTCCCCCGCCCGCTCGCCCGCCCGCTGCGCCGCCTTCCCGCCCTGCCCGCTCAACCCGGTGAACCCCTGGCGTCTGCTGACTGACCCGACCGACCGCCCGGACGGCCGGCGGGCCGCTGGGGTCGGCCGCCCCGAACATCGATGTGGCAACGTTGTCCTTCGCGGCGCAACCCGGCGAACATCGATGTGGCAGCGCTGTTCGCCGGCGGACATCGTTGTGGCAGCGCTGTTCTGGGCGGTGCTCGCCGGCGAACTTCGATGTGGCAGCGTTGTTCACCGGGGCGCGCGGCGGGGGGTGCGGCGGACCAGCGGGCGGGGGCGGGAGCGGTCAGGGTGCGAGGTTGCGCTCCCAGGCCAGGCGCAGGCCGATCAGGGTGAGCCAGGGTTCGTAGGCGTCGATGATCTCGACCTCCTCGAGCACCAGGGGGGCGAGGCCGCCGGTGGCGATCACGGTGACGGCGCTCGGGTCGGCGGGCGAAAGCTCGGCCGCCATCCGGCGCACGATGCCCTCGATCTGGCCGGCCACCCCGAAGATGATCCCGGACTGGAGCGCGGCGACGGTGTTCTTCCCGATGACCCTGTTCGGCCTGGTCAGCTCGACCTTCAGAAGCTGGGCCGCGCGCCTGGACAGCGCGTCGACGGAGATCTCGATACCCGGTGCCAGCGCCCCGCCGACGAACTCCCCCCTGGCGCTGACCGCGTCGAAGTTGGTCGAGGTCCCGAAGTCGACCACGATCGCCGGCCCGCCGTACAGGTGCACGGCGGCGACGGTGTTCATGATCCGGTCGGTGCCGATCTCCTTCGGGTTGTCGTACCGCACCGACACCCCGGTCTTGACGCCGGGCTCCACGATCAGCGCGGGAACGTCCGGGTAGTACCGCCCGAGCATCTCGCGCATCTCATGCAGCACCGAGGGGACCGTCGAGCACAGCGCGATGCCGTCCAGCTTGCTCCGCGCGAGCAGCTGGCTCTGGGACAGCAGGCCGCGCAGCGTGACCGCCAGCTCGTCTGCGGTCCTGACCGGGTCGGTGGCGATCCGCCAGTGCTCGACGACCTCCTCGCCGTCGAACACGCACAGCACCGAGTTGGTGTTGCCGACATCGATCGTGAGCAGCATCGCCCTACCACCCCTGCCCGGCTCTTGCCCGCCAGGAGCCCGTCAGGTCCAGGCCGATGTCGAGCGCCGGGGCTGAGTGCGTCAGCGCCCCGACGGCCAGGAAGTCGACCCCGGTCGCGGCGACCTCGGCGGCATCGGTGAGCCGCAGCCCGCCGCTCGCCTCGAGCAGCGCGCGCCCGGCGTTCCTGTGGACCGCCTCGGCCAGTTCCGCGACGCTGAAGTTGTCGAGCAGGATCAGCTCGGCTCCGGCCGCGACCGCCTCCTCGACCTGGTCGAGCGTGTCGCACTCCACCTCGACCGGCAGGTCGGGCGCCAGCTTCCCGACGGCGTCGAACGCGGCGGTGACCGACCCGGCCGCGGCCACATGATTGTCTTTGATCAGCGCCGCATCCGACAGCGACATCCTGTGGTTCACGCCGCCGCCGCACCGCACCGCATACTTCTCCAGCGCGCGCAACCCCGGAAGCGTCTTGCGGGTGTCCCTGATCCGCGCGGCCGTCCCGGACACGGCGTCGACCCAGCGGCGGGTCAGCGTGGCGATGCCGGACAGGTGACACAGAATGTTGAGCGCCGTCCGCTCGGCCGTGAGGATATCCGCCAGCGGGCCGGTTACGGTCATGAGGAGCGTTCCTAGGGTGACCACGGCGCCGTCGGCGACTGTTTGCTTGCAGGTGATGCGGGAAAGCTTCGACGGATCCGATGTTGCGCCGGAGCGAGCGATGGGTGCCGCCGCGCGCTGAACGCGGTCGGCGGACCCATCGCCCGCGCCGGCCAGATGGAACACGGCCTCGGCCACCGGAAGACCGGCGATCACGCCGGCACGCCGCGCGACTACATCCGCGGCCCCGATTTGACCGGGCGGGATGGTGGCCGCGGTCGTCACGTCCGGGCCGTCGGCGAGATCTTCCGCCAGGCCAGCCCGGATCACCCGGACGACCGCGGCGGGATCAAGCCCCGCCGACCTCAGCCGCGCGCACAGTTCCTCCGCAAGCTCACCCATCCCGGCGCTCCTGACTGTATGGGCACGGTTCGGCGGCATCGTCCCCGGCGGGGGACGGTCGCTGCCGAAGGCGCGCTGCGTGGGCGATGACAGCCGAAGGCCGCCGGATGGCGAGCTCGGCACGAAGCGGGCTGTAATCCCGTCGTCAACAGTCTGGTCCGGATGGACGCCCGTCCCGGCCGATGCGTTCAGCAACGGCCGGGACTGCGTGTCCGTCCGGGCCTCTCCCGCCTCAGCGGGCGTCCTGTCAGCACCCGTGCCGAGAGTCACTATCAGGTGGCCGAGCCAGGCCTGGGAGGGGTCGGGGTAGTCCTCGCGCCAGTGGCTGCCGCGGGTCTCGGTGCGCAAGGTGGCGGAGGCGACCAGGGCCATGGCGAGCACATGCAGGTTGGTGGCTTCCCAGGCGGCCAGGCTGGGCCGGGAGGACTGCTGCTGGCCGATCTTGC
>DASPZH010000207.1:0-7772 GCA_035636335.1 Streptosporangiaceae bacterium | reverse complement strand
GACCATGGCGCCGCCCACTCCCTGGAGTGCTCGCGAGGCCAGCAGCCACGCCTGGGAGGTGGCGAACCCGCCGAGCAGCGAAGCGCCGGAGAACAGCAGCAGCCCGGCGATGAAGATCCTCCGCCGGCCGAGGAGGTCGCCAGAACGGCCGCCGAGCAGCAGCAGTCCGCCGAAGGTGACGGCGTAGGCGGTCACGACCCACTCCAGGCCGTTCCCGCTGAAGCCGAGCGCCCGCTGGATGTGCGGCAGGGCGACGTTGACGATGGCCGAGTCGAGCACGACCATCAGCTGGGCGGTAGCGATGACGAACAGAGCCAGGCCGAGATGACGGTGGCCGTCTGCGGCTGGCGCGCCGGGTGTTGGTGCCCGGCCGGTAACCGTTTGCGTCGTAGACACAGCGGTCTCCTAACCTTTCTCAGGGCGTGCGGGTCCAGCGCCTTGGCCCAGGCAAGGGTCAGGCGTGGTCGGACAGGGGATGGTGCGCGAGGACCTGCGCGGTCCGCCGTCAGCTACCCGGCGGCAGTGCTACGTGCTCGCTAGTCGGTGCTGGGTGCCCGGCCGGCGGCGCCGCTCACCTCCCCTTCGGGCTTGCGGGCGGCCGGCGATTCGTCCGCGGCCGCCAGTGAGTGGCACATCTTGCGCACGAGTTCGAGGAACTCCTCGCGTTCGCTGCGGTCCAGTGCGAGCGTCCACGGCATCAGGCCGAGCATCTCCTGCTCCATGGCCGCCTTGAGCTCCAGGCCGCGGTCGGTGAGCACGAGGTTCTTGATCCGCCGGTCGGCGGTACTGGGCTCGCGCTTGGCCAGGCCGCGCTGCTCGAGCGCGTCGGCCATCATGGTGACGAAGGAAGGGTCGCAGTGCATGCTCTGGCCGAGGTCCTTCATCGCCACCGGTGTACCGAGCCGGCGGAGGGCCTTCATCGCGGAGACCGGCACGTCGTAGCGCTGCGATAGCTGCTCTCCGCGCTGCAGCAGGTAACCAATGAACTCGGTCATGGCATCGAAGATCTCCTGGTCGAGCTTGTCGCCGCCTGGACACCAGCTCATCGTCGCTTTTCCTCCTACGCCGCCCCGCCGGGCCTCCGGTGCGGGATCACGGCACCTTGTGTTGCTCAACGGTTGAGTAGCTCAACCATATCCCGCATTGCTTGAGATTGTCAATGATTCTTCGACTCAACTAGATCACTCGCCGGTCGCCCCGTCCAGGCGCTCCCTGAGGATGTCGGCGTGCCCGTTGTGGCGGGCGTACTCCTGGATCAGCTTGACCAGATTCCAGCGGACCGAGCGGCGGTTGCCCGCCGACGGTGCCCCGATCGGTCCCGTTGCGGTAAGAAGCTCATCGGCGCGCGCCCGCTCGGCGAGCCAGCCGGCCATCGACGCCGCGGCCATCTCCGGCCTGAGGCCCTCGATGTCGCCGTCCGGCGCCTCGTCGGTGCAGTAGACCAGGCTGAGCGGGCCGCCGCCGAGTGCGTACACCAGGTAGACCCGTTCCATCTCGGTCATATGCCTGACCAGCCCGAGCAGCGACAGCGCGGACGGCGGCGCCGCCCTGGCCACAAGCTGCCCGGGGGTCAGCTCCTCGCACTTGGCGGCGAGCGCGTCGCGGTGGAAGGCCAGCCAGCCGAGCAGCAGGCGGCGCTCGCTGAGGTCGCCCGGCTCGGGGGCTCTGTCCACCGCGGGCTCCGATCGGTCTCTGGTGGCCGTTGGTCGCTGACCTTCAGTGTGCCGGATCGGGGCTTGGGTGCGCATCTGGACTTCAGTCAGAGGCCGCGGTCCAGATAGGTTCGTCTTGTGACGGACACGACGTGGCTCGACGCCACCGCGCAGGCGGACATGGTCAGGCGGGGCGAGGTCAGCCCGGCGGAGCTGGTTGACGCGGCGATCGCCCGGATCGAGAAGGTCAACCCGGTGCTGGACGCCGTGATCAGGACGAGGTTCGACCAGGCGCGGCTCGAGGCGCGCCGCGGCCTGCCTGACGGCCCGTTCCGCGGCGTGCCGATCCTGTTCAAGGACCTGGGCTGCGCGGTCGCGGGGGAGGCGACGGCCTTCGGCATCGGGCCGCTGCGTGACCTGCCCTGGCCGGTGACCTCGTACCTCGCCGAGCAGTTCGTGGAGGCTGGCTTCGTCGTGCTCGGCCGCACCAACGTGCCGGAGTTCGGCACCACCGTGACGACGGAGCCGAAAAGCTTTCCGGCCACGAGGAACCCGTGGAACTCCGGTCACTCGGCCGGCGGCTCATCGGGCGGGTCAGCGGCCGCGGTGGCCAGCGGCATGGTCCCGGTGGCGCACGGCAACGACGGCGGAGGGTCGATCAGGATCCCGGCCAGCGAGTGCGGCCTGGTCGGCCTCAAGCCAACCCGCGGCCGGGTGAGTCAGGGCCCGCTGATCGGGGAGGCATGGGCGGGCGGCACCATCGACGGCGCCTTGACCAGAACCGTGCGTGACGCGGCCGGCCTGCTCGACGTGATCAGCGCGCGCATGCCAGGCGAGCCGTACTATGCGCCGCCGCTGCCCAGGCCGCTGGCGGCGGAGGTGGGCGCCGATCCCGGCCGGCTGCGGATCGGGGTGATTGATCACCCCGGCGGTGACCTCTCGCTCGACGACCCGCAGTGCCGGGCCGCGGTGGCCACCGCCGCCAGGCTGCTGGAGTCGCTTGGCCACCACGTCGAGGACGCGGCGCCGGCCGCGATGTACGACGAGGAGTTCTCCGGGCACTTCACCACGATCATCGCCGGAGACACCGAGGCCACGTTCCGTGCGTTCGAGGCCGCGCTCGGCCGCCCGATCAGCGACGACGAGATCGAGCCGCGCAACGTCGCGTACCGGCGGGCGGGCACGGCGCTCGGCGCAGTGGCATACCTGCAGGCTCGGGAGTGGATCGGTCAGTGGGCGCGGCGAATGGCGGCCTGGTGGGACGATCACGACCTGCTGGTAACGCCGACCCTGGGCGCCCCGCCGCCCGAGCTCGGCTGGTTCACCGCGCAGGGCCCGCAGGAAGAGGGGCGGCGCATCGCCGGCTTCATCCCGCACACCGCGCAGTTCAACATGACCGGCCAGCCCGCTGTGAGCCTGCCGCTGCACTGGACGCCAGCCGACCTGCCGGTCGGCGTGCAGCTCGTGGCCGGTTACGGCCGCGAGGACCGGCTGGTCCAGGTGGCCAGCCAGCTTGAGCAGGCCGCGCCCTGGGCCAGCCGGCTCCCGCCGATCCACGCCTGATCACGCGGATGGCGGAGATCCAGTTCGGCGTCAACTTCCATGGCGTCGCGTCGGCACCCGAGTTCGAGCGGCTGGTCCGCCGGGCGAGCGGGCTCGGATTCGATGTCTTCGCCGCTCCCGATCACCTCGGCGCCGCTGGCCCGTTCACCACGCTGGCGGCGGCGGGCGCGATCGGCAGCCGGCTGCGCCTGCGCACCTACGTGCTGAACGTCGGGTTCTGGAACCCGGCGCTGCTGGCCCGCGAGGTCGCGACCCTCGACGTCCTGTCCGGCGGCCGCGCCGAGGTTGGCCTCGGTGCCGGGCACATGAAGAGCGAGCACGACGACGCGGGCCTGCCGTGGCTGCCGTTCCGGCAGCGGATCGAGGCCCTGGAGTCGGTCGTGACAGAGGTTCGCCGCAGGCTGGCCGCGCAGGACCACGAGCCGCGGCCGGTGCAGCAGCCGGTGCCGCTGATGGTGGCCGCGATGTCGCAGCCGGGCCTGGCCGTGGCCGCCAGGCACGCCGACATCGTGGGATTCGCCGGGCTGCGCCAGGTCCGCGGTGCTTCGCTCGGCACGTTCACGCTGGTCACTGCCGCGGAGACGGCTGATCGCGTGGCTGAGGTACGGCAGCTTGCCGGCGGCCGGCCGTACCGCTCCGATGTCCTTCTCCAGCAGGTGGTGGTCGGCAGGAACCCCGAGGACGCCGCCGGCGAGATGGCCCGCGCCGGCCGGCTCAGCGTGGCGGAGATCCTGGACAACCCGTTCGTGCTGTATGCCGAGGACGCCACCCGGGCGGCGGAGGAGCTGCGGCGCCGCCATGCGCTGTACGGCTTCGACAGCGTCACCACGCATCAGCCCAGCATGGAGGCGCTCGGCGAGGTGATCGCCGCCTACCGCGGCGGCGGCCGGTGACGGCGCGCTGACGATGCGGTGAGTAGCCTGGACTGCGCTGACTCCCGCTGCCCGCAGACGCGCTTCCGACTCGGCGAGGCTGAATGACCCGGCTGGTACTCAAGCTCGGCTCGAGTTCGATCGCGAGCGGCGAAGGACTCGCGCTCGACGTGGTCGCCGATCTGGTCACCCAGATCGCGGCCGCTCAGCGCGACGGCCACGAGGTGATCCTGGTGACTTCGGGAGCCGCCAGGCTGGGCAGGCGGCTCCTCGCGTTCGAGGGCTCGACCGCCCGGGCCGCACCGGAGCTGCAGCGGCTCGTCGATGCGGTCAGGCTGACCGTGACGCAGGCGTCCGGTCTCCAGGCGCTCGAGGCCACGCTGGGCCGGTACGGCGGCGCTGACCTGGCCGGGCCGCTCGGCGTCGCGCTGGCCGCCTCCGTCGGCCAGCCGGCCCTGATGGCCCTGTACCGCCAGCTCGCCGCGGCGGTCGGCATGGAGGTCTGCCAGATCCTGCTCTCCAAGTCCGACCTGGACTCGGCCGAGGCGATGCGCGACGTCGGCAGGATCCTGGTCTCGGCGCTCGAACAGGGCCTGCTGCCCGTCGTCAACGGCAACGACACCACCGACCCGAAGTCCGAGCTGGACAACGACCAGGTCGCGGTCGCCGTCGCGGTCGCGGCGCAGGCGTCGCGGCTGACCTTCCTGACCAACGTGCGGGCCGTCTACGGCGACGGCCGGATGCGCGACCGGATCTCGCGCCTGACGCCCGAGGAGGCCAGGTCGATCAGGATCTCGGCGCCGGGGGAGGGCCGCGGTGGCATGCGCTCCAAGCTCAACGCCGCCGCCCGGGCCGCCTACTGCGGCGTGGAGTGCGTGATCGGCTCGGCCCGCGACGCCGACGTCGTCGCGCGCAGCCTGAGCCCGCGGGCCAGGATGGGAACGGTCGTCCGGGCCGTGGCCGGCCGGCTAGCACCCGGCGAGCGCTGGGTCGGCGGTATCGCCTACCCGATGGGCACGATCGGCATCAACCGGGAGGCCGAGCGGAGCCTGCGCACCGGCAGCACGCTGTTCCTGTCCGGCGTGAAACGCGTCGACGGCGAGTTCGAGCCCGGCTCGGTGGTCGAGCTCGTCGACGTCAGGCACCCGGAGCGGCTGATCGGCCGCGGGTCGGTCGCGGTCCCGGCGGCGATCCTGCGGCTGCTCCGCGCGCTGACCACGGACGAGGTCGCTGACGCGCTGTCGATCCTGTTCCGGCTGCGGCACGCTCCGGCGCTGCGCGGCGCCGAGGAGGGGGCCGAGGAGCGGGCCGAGGAGCCGGCCGGTGGACGGGCCAGCTCGGCGGCCCGCCTGCTCGACCCCGGGCAGTTCGAAGACGTCGCCGACCTGGCCAGGCGCGGCTCGCTGGCCTCCAGGCAGGCGCACGCCGAGCTCACCGCCGCGACGCCGGGGCGGGTGCGGACACTTACCGACGCTCTCTTGCGGGCCCAGCCCCGTGCCTGCGCGGCGATCCTGGCCGAGGGCTCCTTCCTGGCCGGCAAGGTCAGCCCCGGCTCGCCGGCCCGGCGCGCCGTCCGCGACATGCACGCGATCCACCGCGACTCCCTCGTCGTCTTCCGAGCTGACTGACGCGGCTAGCCGCGGACCTGGCCGGTGCCCCAGGTGACGTTCTTGACGCAGGTCAGGGCCTCGAGGCCCATCGGGCCCCGGGCGTGCAGTTTCTGCGTCGACACGCCGATCTCCACGCCGTAGCCGAACTCGCCTCCGTCGGAGAACCGGGTCGAGCAGTTCACGAACACGCTGCCCGAGTCGACCGCCCGGGCGAAACGGCGCGCCGCCGCGATGTCACGGGTGACGATGGCCTCGGAGTTCCGCGTTCCCCACCGGGCGATGTGCGCCAGCGCCTCGTCCAGGTTCGCCACGACCCGGACCGCGAGGATCAGGTCGAGGTACTCGGTGCCCCAGTCGCTGTCGGTGGCGGGCTCGGCGTCCGGCCAGACGTCCCTGACCGCGTCGTCGCCGCGGACGACGACGCCCAGCTTGTGCAGCTCGCCGAGCGCGTCGGGAAGCCAGGTCGCGGCGACCGCCGCGTGCACGAGCAGCGTCTCGGCCGCGTTGCACACGCTCGGCCGCGACGTCTTCGCGTTGACGACGATGCTCGTGGCCATCTCGGGATCGGCGGAGGCGTCCACGTAGACGTGGCAGTTGCCGTCACCGTCGACGACGACGGGGACCGTCGCGTGCTCGCGCACCGTCGCCAGCAGGCTCGGCCCGCCGCGCGGGACGAGCAGGTCCACGTACTCGTCCGCGGTCAGCAACTCGATCACGGCTTCTCGCGAGTTGTCGCGGATGAGCTGTACCGCGTGGACGGGAGCATCGGCCTGGCCGCGGAGCACCTCGGTGATCAGGTCCGCGATCGCGCCGTTGGTGCGGGCGGCGACCGACGAGCCGCGCAGGACGGCGGCGTTGCCCGCCTTCAGGCAGAGCGCCGCGACGTCGACGGTGACGTTCGGCCTGGCCTCGTAGACGACGGCGACGACCCCGAGCGGCTCGCGGACCTGCTCGATCAACAGCCCGTTCGGCCGAGCCGAGCCCCTGACGACCTGGCCGACCGGGTCGGGCAGTCCGGCCACCGTCCGGACCGCGTTCACCATCGCGGTGATCCGGGCGTCGGTGAGCGTCAGCCGGTCCACCAGCGTGGCCGACACCCCGGCATCCCGGGCCGCGGCGACGTCGATCGCGTTCGCGGCCCGCAGCGGATCCCCGCCCGCCTCCAGCGCGTCGGCCAGCCTGGCCAGGACCGCGTCCTTGACGCCGGCGTCGAGTTCGCGGGTCGCCGCCGCCGCGGCGCGCGCCTGGCGGCAGACCTCAAGCACGGGCGTTGACACGGTTCCATCCTCTCCTGCCCGCCGTGACGACAGAGCACGTTGGCGGTTCACGCAGAATGTACCTATGAGCAGGCCCGTGCCGTACGCCAGGACCATCGTCACCGACGACGGAGTCCCGATCGACGCGGCGCACCTGCCCGGTGACAAGGACCTCGGCATCGTGCTCGCGCACGGCTTCACCCTGAACTGGCAGCGCCCCGCGGTCTGGCGCGTCGCCACCAGGCTGAACAAGTTCGGCGGCGTGGTGACCTTCGACTTCCGCGGTCATGGCAGGTCGGGCGGCGTGTCCACGGTGGGGGACAAGGAGATCAAGGACGTCGCCGTCGCGGTCGGGTATGTCAGGGAACTCGGCTACCGGCGGGTCGCGACGGTGGGGTTCTCGATGGGCGCGTCGATCGTGCTGCGTCACGCCGGGCTGATCGGCGACGTGGACGCTGTCGTGTCGGTCAGCAGCCCGGGCCGCTGGTACTACCGCGGCACCCGGCCGATGCGGCTGGTGCACCTGGCGATCGAGAATCGGGTCGGCCGGATGGTCGCCAAGGCGATACTCAAGACCAGGATCAGCAAGGGCAAGTGGGACCCCGTGCCGCTGCCGCCCGACGATGCGGCCGCCCTGATCGCGCCGATCCCGCTGCTGATCGTGCACGGCGACAAGGATCACTACTTCCCCGTCGACCACGCGCGGCAGATCTACGCCGCGGCGAACGACCCGAAGGATCTGTGGATTATCCCGGGGTTCGGCCACGCCGAGTCGGGCGCGGGGCCGCACCTCATCAGGCGGATCGGCAAGTGGGTCCG
>DASPZH010000206.1:0-5529 GCA_035636335.1 Streptosporangiaceae bacterium | reverse complement strand
TCAAGATCTCCGACAAGCAGATGAAGAACCTGAACGCCCAGGTCATCACCCCGCACGAGTTCCACGGGGACTGGAATTACAGCATCGCGCCCGGATACCTCGGCCTTGATCACGACACGCCCGACATTACCTAGCTAATTTTGCGGAGAGCCCTTAGCGGGCGGGGCTGGCGTGGGCGGTCGCGGCGGCAACGATCGCCGCGAGGCGGCGGCTGTGCGCGCCGCGCCAGTAGACCCGCCCGCAGTCGGCGCAGCGGGTGAACTCCTCGTAGCTGCGCCGCGTTCCTGGCCGCAGCTGTTGCTCGACGTCGCGTTTGGCCGCGGGGGCGAGTTGCCCGTTGCAGGCGGTGCACCTGGTCCACGGGGCCAACGGCAGCGCGAACCGGTCGAGCACGTCGCCGAGCTGCTCGTCGGCGCGGGCGCCCCGCACGTAGGCGCCGAGCCAGAGCTTCCTGCGCCGCAGCAGCCCGCGGTCCTTGGTCAGCAGCACCCGCCGTCCGGAGTTGGCCCGGTCGATCAGCACGTCGTCGTCCAGGTCGTTGGAGTAGTCGGTGTCCAGGCCGACCAGCCGCATCCGGCGGGCGAGCGCGCCCAGGTGCACGTCGAGCACGAACCGCGCGGCTGGGACCTGCTGCGGTCGGCGCACGGGTTCGACCAGCACCCGCTCACCGCCACGGGGCCGGTACGACGGTTGCTCGAGGCGGTCGTTGACGAGGAGACGGCCGACTTCGGGCAGCGGGACTCCGAGCGACTCGACGACGTGCCCCAGCGACGATGTTCCGTCAGTTGCGGCCAGAGCCGTTCCCGTGCGTTGCCGCGGGGCGAGAAAGAACCGGAGTTCGGCGGCGAAGTCCAGTTCCAGCGGCGGCCCGGCCATGGTCACAAGCATGCCCGCGCCGGGCCGGGCCGCGTGAACAGCCCGTCGCTCAGCCCGGACGAGATCCGCGCCGCCGCCGGGACCCACCGCGAGCTAGGTCCCGAGTACCAGTCGGCCGTCATCGAGTCGTTCCTCGACAAGGTCGGCCGGGAGATCGACGCCCGCGTCGACGCCCGTGTCGCGGCGGCGCAGCCCCCTCCCGCGCCGGCCAGGGCCGCCGCGAACGACCGTTCGGCGTTCGCGCTCGCTGTCTGCTCGATGGCATTCGGCATCCCGCTGACCGCGATCGCGGTGTCTGCGGGCACCCACCCGGCCGGCATCAGCGCCGTGCTGGTGATCTGGCTCGCGATCGCCGTGATCAATGTCTCCTACACGCGGCGCGGCAGGCCGCCGGGCCCAGGCGGACAGCGCCGCTGAGCGAGGGTTTCTAGTCGTTCGGGTCCGAGTCGTCCCTGCGGTTGCCGAACCTGTTCATTATCCGCTCGCCAGCGCCGACGGCCGATCCGGCCACGCCGCGGACCGCGCCGATCAGCGGGTCGGCCGAGCGGTTCCAGGAGTCCTGGTACGACTTGGCGGCGGCCTTGAACTCGTCGCCCACCGAGGTGCCGGAGTCCGAGTCGCGGCGCGGGTAGTTGCCGGCCAGGATGTCGCGGTACTCGCCCTCGGACGCCCAGCGGTCCAGCTCGGCGAACCGCACGACCGCGAACGGGTGCGTCGTGCCGACGAGCTGGAGCAGCTTGATCAGGCCCTCGCGCACATCGGGTACGCCGTCGTACTCGCGCGCCTGCTCGAGGAACGCGTCGTGGCTAAGCTCGGCGAGCTGCGGACCGCCGGCCAGTTTCATCAGCGCGCGGCGCCCGGCGGGGACGTCCTGGCCGGCCAGCAGGCCCGCCCGGTCGGCGGACAGCTCGGACTTGCGGTGCCACTCCTCCAGGCCCCAGATGACCGCCTTGAGCCCGATCCACGCGAACGGCACGAGCGCGAGCCGCGCGGCCAGGGCGATCAGGTAGTAGAGCATCGTCCGGTAGACCGAGTGCCCGGACAGCACGTGGCCGAGCTCGTGCCCGATGACGAACCGGATCTCCTCGGGGTCCATCAGGTCCACCATGCCGGTCGTGATCACGATGAACGGCTTGTCGGTGCCGAGCGCCATCGCGTTGACGGCCGGGTCCTGCGTGATGAACAGCTCGGGGACCCGGGGCAGGTCGAGCACGTACGCGCCGTCCAGCATCGTCTGGTACAGATGCGGGAACTGCTGTTCCGAGGCCCGGACCGAACTGGCCAGGAACATCAGCCGCAGGCTCCGGTCGCTGAACAGCCCCGCGAGGTTGCGCAGGATGACGTCGAAGCCGGTCAGCTTGCGCAGCGCGACGAGCGCGGTGCGGTCGGCCGGGTGCTCGTAGGCGCGGGAGCTGATGTCGGGCAGACGAACGCGGGAGCGATCGGGCACAGTGTTCATGCCCGTCATGCTATGCGTGATAAGGGAGGCCGACAGCCATGCTGGCAATGCGATTTGATAATGATTCGCCCGCGCCGATGTTCGAGCCCGACGCGGAGTCGATGCCCGCCGAGCGGCGGGCGGTGCTCCAGGCCGGGCGGCTGCGCGGCCTCGTCGACCGGCTGCTCGCCGCGGGCGGGCTCCAGGCCGGACGGCTGACCGCGGCGGGAGTGAGCAGCGGGGCCGATGTGACGCTCGAGGCGCTCGCGGAGCTGCCGACGACGGCCAAGCGGGACCTGTGGGAGGCCTACCCGTTCGGGCTGCTCGCGGTCCCGCGCGAGCAGGTTGTGGCCGTGCACGGGTCGAGCGGGACGGGCGGCCGTCCGACGCTGGTCTCCTACTCCAGGGGCGACATCGCGCTGTGGTCGAAGATGTGCGCGCGGGCGCTGGCGGCGGCGGGCGCCGGGCCGGGCACGATCGTGCACAACGCCTACGGGTACGGGCTGTTCACCGGCGGGCTCGGGATCCACCAGGGCGCGATCGAGCTCGGCGCGCTGGTGGTTCCGGTCTCCGGAGGGATGACGGCGCGGCAGGTCACGCTGATCGCCGACCTGAAGCCGCAGATCCTGACGTGCACGCCGTCGTATGCGATCCGGCTCGGCGAGGCGCTGGCCGAGGCGGGCCTGACCGGCGGCGGGCTGTCCCTGCGGGCCGGCGTGTTCGGCGCCGAGCCGTGGACGCAGGAGATGCGGGCCAGGATCAACGACCTGCTCGGGATCCGTGCGCTGGACATCTACGGGCTGTCCGAGGTGATCGGCCCTGGCGTGGCGTCGGAGTGCATCGTCGCCGCCGACGGACTGCACGTGAACGAGGACCATTTCCTGGTCGAGACGCTGGACCCGGTGACCGGCGACCCGGTGCCCGACGGGACGCCGGGCGAGCTGACGTTCAGCACGCTGACCAAGGAGGCGATGCCGCTGCTGCGGTATCGGACCGGCGACGTCGCCGCCCTGCGCCGCGGCCCCTGCGCATGCGGCCGGACGCTGGTGAAGATGTCCAAGGTGACCGGGCGGATCGACGACATGCTGGTGATCAGGGGCGTGAACGTGTATCCCAGCGAGGTCGAGCGGGTGCTGCTGGCCGAGCTCGAGGTGGCGCCCGACTACCTGCTGGTCGTCGACGAGCGGGACGGCGGGCGCGACCTGATCGCCTGTTGCGAACGGGTAACGGAGCGCCCGGCCGGCTCTGGGTCGGAAGGCCAGCTCCGCGCGGCGCTGGAACATGGCCTCCGCGAGGCTCTGGGCCTGCGGGTCACCGTGGCGATCGTGGCGCCTGGCGCGGTGCCCCGGACCGAGGTCGGCAAGGCGGTCCGGGTACGGCGCTGGGCGGGCGGCGAGCCGCCGGTCCCCGGCCTCGGTGAGCGGGCCGGTGAGGGCACGCCCTAGAGTCGCGATCATGAGCGACGGAACGCGCATCGGCGTGTTCGGCGGCACCTTCGACCCGATTCACAACGGTCACCTGGTGGCGGCGAGCGAGGTCGCGCACGCGCTGGCGCTGGCCGAGGTCATCTTCGTGCCGACCGGCCAGCCGTGGCAGAAGGAAGACCGGGAACTGGCCCCGGCCGAGGACCGATACCTGATGACGGTGGTCGCCACCGCGGCCGACTCGCTGTTCTCGGTCAGCCGGGTCGACGTCGACCGGCCGGGCGAGACGTACACCATCGACACGCTGCGGGACCTGCGGGTCGAGCGCGGGCCGGACGCCGAGTTCTTCTTCATCATGGGCGCCGACGCGCTGAGCCGCATCAAGACCTGGCGCAAAACGGAGAACCTGTTCAGCATGGCCCATTTCGTCGGGTGCACGAGGCCGGGTCACCCGATCAACGGGGACGGGCTCGGCGAGCAGGGCTTCACGCTGATCGAGATCCCGGCGCTGGAGATCTCCTCGACCGCGTGCCGGGAGCGGGTCCGAGCCGGACGGCCGATCAGGTATCTCGTCCCCGACGGGGTCATCCAGTACATTGCCAAGCGGGGCCTGTACCTGGAGTAGCCGTCGTGCGGCCGCGGATCGGGCCGGGGACAGGCTGGAGGGCGCGTTGCGGCTGGACAAGGTGGGCAAGCGGTACGGGATCAGGCAGCCGTGGGTCGTCCGCGGCGTGAACATGGAGATCCCGCCCGGCGGGCTGGTCCGGTTCGAGGGCAGAAACGGCAGCGGCAAGTCGACTCTGCTGCGGATCATCGCCGGCGCCGCGGAGCCGAGCCGCGGTGCCGTCACCGGCCGCCCGGCCACGGGATACGTGCCCGAGCGGTTCCCGCCCGCGCTGCCGTTCCCCGCGCGGGAGTACCTGTCGCACGTCGGCCGGGTGCACGGGCTGGCCGGCCGGGAGCTGGAGTCGAGGATCGAGGCGTGCCTCGACCGGCTCGGCGGGCGAGAGTTCGCGCGCGTCCCGTTGCGCAACATGTCCAAGGGCATGTGCCAGAAGGTCGCCGTCGCGCAGGCGCTGCTGCCGCCCGGGTCCGGGCTGCTGGTCCTCGACGAGGCGTGGACCGGGCTCGACGCCGAGGCGAAGGCCGCGCTGGACGACGCCGTCGCCGAGCGGATCGCCGGCGGCGGCACCGTGGTGTTCGTCGACCACGAGCCCGGACGGCTGGCCGACCTGGGCGCCGAGCGCTGGCGGCTGGCGGACGGTACGGCGACGCGGGTCGGCGAGGGAGTCCGCGAAGCTGGTGACGCTGGCGCGGCGTCGGCGCCAACGCCGGTCGTGGAGATCGAGGTGACTGGTGTGGCCGGCGGGGAGCTTGGCGAGCTGCCGGGGGTGCTGTCGGTGCGCCGCTCCGGCCAGCGGGTCGTCGTCCGGGCGGAACCCGCCTCCTCCGACGCCGTCCTGCGCAGGCTGCTCGCCGCCGGAGACCACATGCACGTGCTCCGGGTCGACCGGGCACGGGGGTACGGCGAGGCTCCGGTGGGCATCGGGCCGTCGGCGGGCGGCCCTGAACCTGCGGACGGCCCTGAACCTGCGGACGGCGCGGCACCTGCGGGCGGCGCGGCACCCGAGGGCGGCGCGGCACCCGCGGAGCGGGACGGCGGCCGGTGATCGCGCTCGCCAGGTATCAGTTCTCGCTGCTGCTCAGGTCACACCGGTGGATCCCGCCCGCCGTGCTGTTCGTGCTCGGGGTCGCCGGGCTCGGCGGGGCCTCCCTGCCGCGCGGCGCGGG
>DASPZH010000205.1:0-2182 GCA_035636335.1 Streptosporangiaceae bacterium | reverse complement strand
CCGCGAGCAGCGCGTGGCCGAGCGCGTCGTCCCTGTCCCGCGGCGCCGCGTCGGGCCGGGTGTGGTTCTCGACCATGACGCCGACCCGCAGCCCGCCGTACGGGCCGGCCAGGCGCTCGGCCCGCAGCCTGATCACCCCGTCGATGGCCGACCACGAGCGGACCAGCCGGCCGGCCAGCCGCCCGGTGGACTCGACGATGTCCTGCGCCGACTCGCCGGCGTCGACGTGCAGGGTCAGTCCGAGGTCGCCGCTCAGCAACTCGCCGATCTCGGCGCAGACCTGCTGTTCCCGCTCGACCGCCTCGTCCCAGGCGGTGTGCTCGACCCCGTCGACGGTCAGCGAGGCAACCTCGCGCGGGCTCGCCGAGCCGGGCTGGACCTCGAGCACCCGCCTGCGCTGGAGTTGCAGGAACCTGACGCCGACCAGCACCTGGGCGTCGTCGGCGCACTCGATCAGGCACTCGGTCTGGCTGGCCGACGGCTCGGACGGATCCACGGTCCGGTAGGCGGGCGGCATCAGCACGCCGAACTGGAACCTGGACCGGTTCTTCTGCGCCGACTGGTGGTAGGGGTAGAGCAGGTAGCCCTCGTACATGATGGCGTCGGCGACCTTGCGTGCCTGCTCCACGTGCGTGACGTCCAGTTCCGTTATCCCCTCCGTCATGGCTCGGGCTCCGCGCTCTCCGCCGCCCGCTCGAGCAGGGCCGCGAGCGTCGCGTCCCACGTCGGCAGGGCCAGCCGGGACTTGAACCTGAGCAGCTCATCGAGCGTGGCCGTGCTCATCTTGATCCAGGCGCTGTCCGGGAAGTGCGCGTCGATGGCCTCGCGCCAGATGCTCACCGGCAGGCGATAGGACGCTTCCTTGCTCCACGGCACCTGCTGGACCGCCAGCCTGCCGTCCACCGTGGCGAACACCGTCCCGCTGAAGAGCAGCAGCAACGGTATCTCGCCGGCCTCCAGGCCGGCGAAGTACCTGGTCGAGCCGATCGCCAGGTCATAGCTCAACGGCAGCGGAAGGTCGACGTCGACGCTCCCGGTGAACCCGGGCACCATCGTCGCGACGGTCGCGAGTTGCATCGGCTTGAGCGTGTCCGTCCACCGGTGCGGGTCGCCGAACAGGTCGTTGAGCCGCTCGGCCTCCGCCGCCGAGTAGCCGCGCCTGGCCGGCTCGATCCTGATCTGGCAGCGCAGCGCGATCGCGTCGATCCGCTGGCCGGTCGTCTCGGCGATCCGCAGGTTCAGCGTCATCGACGGCGCCACGGCGTACTTGTCCGGCCGGGCTCCGGTGCAGTCAAAGGCCAGTTCCGCCATGTCAGCCCGCCGGGTCCGGGGCGGGGTGGGCGCGGTCTGCCATGTCAGGTCTCCCGGTCCAGGGTCCTGGCCCGGCCGCGGACGTCGTCGAGGAAGGCGGCGATGGCCTGCCTGGCCTCGGCCCCGCCGTCGAAGCCGCGCCAGAGCAGCCGCATCCGCCCGGCCAGCTCGTAGCAGGCGTCGACCGGGATGACGAAGGCCTCGACGTCCGCAGCCGACCGCGAGATCAGCACCGCCTCGACGTCGGGGGCCGCGGCGCCGAGCAGCGGGTGGTCGCCGGCCAGGCGCTCCCAGGCGGCCAGGTCGAGCCTGCACTCGGTGGCGCCGGCCGGACTCGGGTAAAAGCCCGTGACGGCGGACGTCCGCGAGCTGCGCAGGAAGAACGCCAGCCCGACCGGGACCTCCAGCGTGTCGCACTCGGCGCCCGACAGCGGTTGCGCGGGATCGGCAAGGTACCGGTCGGGAACCGCCCGGTACCTGCCCCGTGCTGCCTGGCCGCCGGTGAACAGCAGGTAGCACGCGCGGCATGCGCAGACCAGGCTGGACTGGTCCAGGTCGGCGAGATGGCCGTGATCGGCGGGAATCTCGGTCGCGCAGAGCTCGCACTTCTCCAACTCGGGTGCCGGCGGGGCCGGAGCGGCCTGGGCGGCCGGAGCGGCCTGCGGGACCGGCGGGGGCTGCGGGACTTGAGCGGCTTGCGGGGCCTGAGGCGCCTGCGGGGCCTGAGGTGCCTGGTCCGGCACGGCACCGGCCCGCGCCGCGAGAGGGGGGCCGGAAACGAAGCGGCGCAGGCCGGTGCTGCTGCTCATAGCCGGGCCGCCGCTGGCAGCGCAACCCGGACGCCGAGACTGTCGGCGAGCAGCGGAAGCGG
>DASPZH010000204.1:0-2637 GCA_035636335.1 Streptosporangiaceae bacterium | reverse complement strand
GGGGGACGGACCGGCGGCTCGACACCGACTCGGCGGACCGCGCCTATGCGGCGGGGACGACGGCCTCGGCGTCGTGAACGCTCTTGAAGCCGCTCGTATGAGGCGGGTTACGCAGCCGCGGCCAGGGCCGCGCAGAGCCGGCTGACGGCGGTCGTGAACGCGTGCTCGGCGGGCCTGCCGTAGCCGACGACCAGGGCCGGCCCGCGCTCGTGTCCCGGGGCCGTGTAGCTGGCGAGCCCTTCGACGGCCACGCCGTGCCTGGCGGCCCTGGCGATCACGCCGGCCTCGCCGTCGTGGCCGGGGAGTTCGGCCAGGGCGTGCAGTCCGGCCGCGATCCCGGTCAGCCGGACCGCGGGCGCCTGCCGGTGCAGCGCGGCCATGAGCCGGTCGCGGCGGCGCCGGTAGGCCAGCCTGGACTGGCGGATCTGCCGGTCGTAGCCGCCGGACTCGATGAACGCGGCGAGTGCGAGTTGGTCGAGCGCTCCGTTAGAGCATCCGGACAATTCCTTGACCGCCAGCACCTCCTCGATCATCGCATCGGGGACGACGAGCCAGCCGAGCCGCAGGCCAGGCGCGAGGCTCTTGCTCGCGGTTCCCGCGTAGATCACCTGGCCAGGTGCCAGGGCCTGCACGGCGCCGACGGGCTGGCGGTCGAACCGGAACTCGCCGTCGTAGTCGTCCTCGATGATCACGCCCCCGGTCCTGGCCGCCCAGCGGACGAACGCGGTCCGCCGCCCGGGCGCGAGCGTCATGCCGAGCGGGAACTGGTGCGCGGGCGTCAGCACGACGCCGCTGGCCTCGTCCGGCAACCCGGGCGGGACGGCGCCGCTCGCGTCGACCGGCAGCGACGCGATCCGCAGGCCCTGGGCCTCGATGATGCGGCGGTGCAACTGGTGCCCGTAGGCCTCGGTCGCGACCGTGGTGGCGCCGCGCTCGCGAAGCACCTGGCCGACCAGGGCCAGGCCGTGCGTGAACCCGGCGCAGATGACCACGTTGTCCGGGCCTCCGATCACCCCCCTGGCCCTGGCCAGATAGCCGGCGAGCGCGGTGCGCAACTGCGCGAGCCCGCGCGGGTCGGGGTAGCCGAGCGCGCTGTCGTCCGCCGCGTTCAGCGCGGTCCGCGCGGCGGTCAGCCAGGTCCGGCGGGGGAATGCCGACACCGCGGGAACCCCGGCGCGCAGGTCGTACCGCGGGCCGGCCGGACCGGGCGGCGGCTCGCCGGCGGGCTCGGCGCGGGACGTCGCCTGCTCGGCGACCCAGGTTCCCGCCCCGGTCCTGGCCTCCAGCCAGCCCTCGGCCACGAGCTGCCCGTACGCGTCGGCGACCGTGTTGCGGGCGATTCCCAGGTCGGCGGCCAGGTCCCGCGAGGACGGCAGCCGCGTGCCGGCGTCCAGCCGCCCGGTCCGCACCGCGTCGCGCAGTGCCGCCTCCAGCGCGGCCCTGACCCGGGAGCCGGCCAGGTTCAGGTGCAGGTCGATCCCGTACTTGGCCCATGTTTCTGGCATAGGTATGGACCTTACCTCTGGGCCGTTCGACGTCTAGCGTGACACTCATGACAACAACGCAGATCACACCGCCAGAACCCGACACCACTCCGTCCGCCGATCCGTCCGCCGACGCGGCTCCCGGCACGCAGGTCCCGGTCAGGCTCGACTTCGACCAGCACGCCGCCGGGTTCTCCCGTGCGATGGCTCACCTGGACCGCGCCGCCACCAAGGAACTCGACCAGGCCGACGTCGACCCGCGGCTGCGCGAGCTCGTGAGGGTCCGCGCATCGCAGCTCAACGGCTGTGCGTACTGCGTCGACATGCACACCAAGGACGCCAGGGCGATCGGCGAGCGCGAGCAGCGCCTCTACGCCCTGCCGGTGTGGCGGGAGACCCCGTTCTTCTCGCCGCGGGAGCGCGCCGCGCTCGCGTTCACCGAGGAGGTGACGCTGCTGGCGGCGACCCATGTGCCGGACGGGGCCTACCGCGCGGCGGCCGCCGAGTTCAGCCCGGCCGAACTCGGCGCGCTGATCAGCCTGATCGTGACGATCAACGCGTGGAACGCGGTCGGCGTCGCCACCCGCGCCTGGGAGCCGGGCTCCTACCAGCCGTAACCCCGACTCCGCCGCGATTTCCGGTACAGATTGATCGCAGTCCGGCGGCTTCCCGGCGGCGGTCAGAGCAGCCCGAGTTCCTGCGGTGACGGCCAGCCGCCGGGCAGTTCATGCAGCCGCCGGGCATAGTCGTCGGGGTCGAACTGCCGGTGCTCGGCCAAGGCCCGGTAGACGTCCTCGCTGATCACGGCGGAGATCATGTGCATGACGTTGTGCCAGTCGTAGCCGAGGCCGGCCAGCCGCCGTACCGTCTGCCAGGTCTGCGGCGGGTCGTCGGCCAGCAACTGGCTCGCGGCGACGTGGTGCATCGCGATGTGCAGCCGCGGGTTGAACGGCTCGCCATCGACGATCATCTCCTCGTCGCTTCTGAGCGCGTCCTCGAGCTCCGGATGCAGCGCCTCGACCAGGAACGTCAGGTCGTTCTCGTCGCCGGGATCCAGCAGCTCCAGGTCCAGGCCCCGATAGGTGCCGTGCCCCGAGGGTGCCGCCCAAGACCGCCGGTCGCCCGGATCCGGGTCATCGAACCAGCAGTCCGC
>DASPZH010000203.1:0-4279 GCA_035636335.1 Streptosporangiaceae bacterium | reverse complement strand
CCTGTCCAGCCTGGCCGACGGGGCCAAGCACGGATACGCGCTCACCAAGGACATCGAGGCCTTCGCCGGGGTCAGGCTCGCGCCGGGCACGCTCTACGAGGCGCTGAGCCGGCTGGAGGCGCACGGCATGATCCAGGCGCTCGAGAGCAACGACCGGCGGCGCCCCTACCGGCTGACCGCGACCGGCGCCACGGCGCTCAGCACCTACCTGGAAGCGCAGCGCAAGGTCGCCGAGGTCGGCCTGCGGCGCCTCGCCGGCACCTGGGCGCTCACGTGAGGACGACCGCGGGGCCCGCGCCCGACCCCGCGACCGCCGACCCCGCGACCGGGCTCGCGACCGGGCCCGCGACCGCCGACGACGCCGACGCGGCGGAGGCGGAGCGGACGCGGAAGCTGCTGCGGTGGTATCCGCGAAGCTGGCGTGCCCGCTACGGCGACGAGTTCGCCGAACTGCTGGTCGCCGAGTTCGCCGAGCGCGGCCCGTCCTGGCCGCGCACCGTCAACGTGGCGGCAACCGGCCTGCGCGCCAGGCTGGCCGCCGCGGGGCTGGCCGGCCACCCGCTCGACCCCGCGGCCGCGGCCAGGGCGGGACTGGCCACGGTGGCGTCCTGCGTGGCGGCGGCGGGCCTGGCCGGCGCGGTGATGTGGGCGCAGCTCGCGATCGGCCTGCAGTGGGCGGTCCCCGGCGACGAGCGGATAACGCAGTCTGAGGATCTGATGTCCGGCGCCCTGCTGGTCCTGGCCGTGCTGGCTCTGCTGGCCGCCGCACCGGTCGCATGGGCGGCCGTCGCGGCCGCGGTCCGCGGGCACGGGCGCCGGCTCCGCTGGCCGGCCGCGCTGGCCGGCGGCGGCGCCCTGGTGCTGGTCGCAGGCGGACGGCACTTCGCGAACGGCTGGCCGGGAACCGGCGGTCACCTGCTCGTGCACCAGGGCCTGGTGCCCGGCGGGGTCGCGGCGTTCGGCTGGGCCGCCACCATGTGGATCACGTCCTACTGGGCCCACCCGGCGGCGCTGGCCGCGTTCCCGCCGGTCGAGCTTGCGTGGATGGTGCTGTGCCCGGCCGCAACCGGCTGCCTGGTCACCGGCGCGGTGCAGATGCTGCGGCGGGTGGAGCTGTCACCCCGGGCGTTTCGTTGCGAAATCTGGGTGGCACAGCTTGCCTGGGCCGGACTGGCCTGCTTCCTCGGCGGCGCGGTGTGCTGGCTGTTCGCCGCGGACGGCGGGTCGGCGCCGCTGCTGCGCGCGGGCGCGATCGACCGGGCGGGTCTGGTCGTGCTGGCCCTGGCCGTCGTCGCGGGCGCTGCCGCCGCCCGGCGGGCCAGAGCCGCGGCGCGGTCCGCGCTGGCGGGAGCGGCCGGCCGGTGAGCTCTCCGGCGCCGGGCGGCCCGAGCCGCCGCCGGCTGCTCGGCGTCGGCCTCGGCGCGGTCGCGGGCCTCGCGGCGGCCGGTGCCGGCGGCCTCGAGCTGGTCGCCCGCGGGGTACTGCCGGGCCGGACCTACCTCGACCGGCTGGACGGCGCCTGCTCGGTGCCGCCGCCGCCGGTGACGTTCTCGGCCTCCGGGCCGTCGGTGTCCGGCACCTTCTACTCGGCGGCCAGGCGCCGTGAGGTGGGTTACACGATCGCCTACCCGCCCGGGCACCGGCGGGGCACCAGGCTGCGGCTGGTCATCGCCCTGCACGCCTACGGCGCGGACCACGCAAGCGCGCTCGGCCAGCTCGGGCTCGCGCACGGCCTGGCCATGCGCATCGGCGGCCGGCCGTTGCCGCCGATGGCGGTCGCGGCGGCCGACGGCGGCGACGGCTACTGGAACCCGCATCCAGACGACGACCCGATGGGAATGGTCGTCGGCGAGCTGATCCCCCGGTGCCAGCGGATGGGACTGGGGGCGGGGCCCGGCCTCGGGGCGCGCCGGGTCGCAGCGATCGGGATCTCGATGGGCGGATACGGAGCCCTCGCGCTGGCCGAGCGGTATCCCGGGCTGTTCGGCGCGGCCGCGGCGATCAGCCCGGCCATCTGGACCAGCTACGAGCAGGCGCGTTCGGCCAATCCGGGCGCCTACGCGTCCGCGTCCGCGTTCGCCGCCGCCGACGCCGTGACTCACGCCGGCGCGCTGCGGGATGTCGCCGTCCGCGTGGCGACCGGGGCGAGCGACCCGTTCCGCCCCGGAGTCGAGGCGCTGGCCCGCGCGCTCCCGCCCGGTGCGGTCGTGGAGATCTCACACGGCTGCCACAGCGGCCCGTTCTTCCAGTCCCAGATCCCCCCGTCACTGGCCTTCCTCGCCCGCCACCTGTGACCGTCCCCGGCCGGGTCAGCCGCGGGCGACCAGCAGCTCGGCGATCTGCGCCGCGTTGAGAGCGGCGCCCTTGCGCAGGTTGTCGCCGCACACGAACACCTCGAGCGCGTGCGGGTCGTCCATGCTCCGCCTGATCCTGCCGACCATGGTCGGGTCGGTCCCGGCCACGTCGACGGGCATCGGGAACTCGGCGGCCTCCGGCCGGTCGGCGACCGTTATGCCCGGCGCCTCGCTCAGCAGCTTGCGCGCCTCGTCGGCGTCGACCTCGGCGTCGAACACCGCGTGCAGGGCGATCGAGTGCCCGGTGATCACGGGCACCCGGACGCAGGTGGCCGAGATCCGCAGGTCTGGTGCGCCGAGAATCTTGCGGGTCTCGTTCCTGATCTTGAGTTCCTCCGACGACCAGCCGTCCGCGCGCAACGAGCCCGCCCACGGGATGACGTTCATGGCCAGCGGCGCCGGGAACGGGCCGCGGTCCCCGGCCGCCGACCGGACCGCGTCCCGCACGTCACCCGGGTGCTGGCCGAGCCTGCGGTTCCCGGCCACCGCCGCGAGCTGGTCGTAGAGCGAGTCGGTGCCCGCCTGCCCGGCGCCCGACGCCGCCTGGTAGGAGGCGGCGAACATCTCGCGCAGCCGGTACGCCCGGTGCAGCACGCCGACGACCACGATCAGGGACAGCGTGGTGCAGTTCGGCACCGAGATGATCCCCCTCGGCCGGTCGAACGCCGCGGCCGGGTTCACCTCGGGGACGACCAGCGGCACGTCGGGGTCCATCCGGAACGCGCCGGACTTGTCGATCACGACGACGCCGTGCTCGGCGGCGACCGGCGCCCACACCTCGGACACCTCGTCGGGCACGTCGAACATGGCCATGCCGACGCCGCGGAACGCCTCCGCGGTCATCTCGCGCACCGCGACCTGCTCGCCGCGGACCGGCAGCATCCGGCCCGCCGACCGGGCCGAGGCGATCAGCCGGATCTCGCCCCAGATGTCGGCCCTGGTGGACACGACGTCGCGCATGACGGTGCCGACCGCCCCGGTCGCGCCGACGATGGCGAGGACTGGCCGGCCGGAGGCCCCGGCTCCCCCGCCGCTCACCGGCCCGTCCCGCCGTAGACGACCGCCTCCGACTGACCGTCCTCCAGGCCGAACGCGCGGTGGGTGGCGATCACCGCACCGTCCAGGTCGGCCGCGTCGACCACGGCCGAAACCCTGATCTCCGACGTCGAGATCATCCTGATGTTGATCCCGGAGTCGGCGAGCGCCCCGAAGAAGTCGGCGCTGACTCCCGGATGCGACTTCATCCCTGCCCCGATGAGCGAGATCTTCCCGATGCTGTCGTCGTAGACCAGCGAGTCGAAGCCGATCTCGTCCTTGATCGAGCGCAGCGCCGTCATCGCGGCCTGCCCGTCCTGGCGTGGCAAGGTGAACGAGATATCCGCCTGCCCGGTCGACCTGGAAGTGCTCTGCACGATCATGTCGATGTTGATGCCCGTCCGCGCTACCGTGCGGAAGATCTTCGCGGCCACGCCGACCTTGTCCGGGATACCGGACACCGTGATCGTTGCCTCGCTCCGGTCATGCGCGACGCCGGTGATGATCGGCTGGTCCACTCCGTCCTCCTCTGACTCCGGCGCGCTGGCGGTGACCCAGGTGCCTTCCCGGCTGCTGAACGACGACCGGACATGGATGGGCATCTGATGATGCCTGGCGTACTCCACGCACCGCAGGTGCAGCACCTTGGCGCCGCACGCGGCCATCTCCAGCATCTCCTCGTAGCTAATCCGGGGTATGCGCCGTGCGCCTGGCACGATCCTCGGATCCGCGGTGAACACGCCGTCCACGTCGGTGTAGATCTCGCAGGTCTGCGCCCCGAGTGCCGCGGCCAGCGCGACGGCCGTCGTGTCGGACGCCCCGCGGCCGAGCGTCGTGATGTCCTTGCTGTCCTGGGAGACGCCCTGAAAGCCCGCCACGACGGGAATCGC
>DASPZH010000202.1:0-5368 GCA_035636335.1 Streptosporangiaceae bacterium | reverse complement strand
GCAGCTTGTGCTTCTTAGCCATCACGCCTCACCCATCTCACGCTTGACGAACTTTGCCCGTCGTTTGAGGCAGAGCATGGGCAGCTTGTGCTTCTTAGCCATCACGCCTCACCCATCTCACGCTTGACGAACTTGCACTTCATGGGCAGCTTGTGCATGGCTCGCCTGAGCGCCTCCCTGGCGACCGGCTCGGGCACGCCCGACAGCTCGAACATGACCCGGCCCGGCTTGACGTTGGCGATCCACCACTCGGGAGCGCCCTTACCCGAGCCCATCCGGGTCTCGGCCGGCTTCTTGGTCAGCGGCCGGTCCGGGTAGATCGTGATCCAGACCTTCCCGCCTCGGCGGATATGCCTGGTCATCGCGATACGGGCGGCCTCGATCTGGCGGTTGGTCACGTACGAGTGCTCGATGGCCTGGATGCCGTACTCGCCGAACGCCACCCTGGTGCCGCCCTTGGCCGCACCAGACCGGTCGGGTCTGTGCTGCTTGCGGTGCCTGGTCCTGCGCGGGATGAGCATGCGTCAGCCCTCCTGGCCGGTCGTCGCCTGCGCACCGGGAGCCGCCTCGGCCGCCCTGGCCTCCGCGGCTCGGCCACGCCCGTCCTGCTGGCCGGCGCCGGCCTGCTCGGCCGACCGCGAGCCGCGGTCCGTCCCGTCGGACCCGGGCCGCCTGCCACGCCGCGCCGCCGCGGACGGCGGCCGGTCCCGGCCACCCGGCCGCTGCCCCGCGCGCAGGCCGGCCGCGGCCGCCTCGCGCTCCGCCCTGGTCTGCGCCGCGTCGCCGCGGTAGATCCAGACCTTCACGCCGATCCGGCCGAACGTGGTGCGGGCCTCGTAGAAGCCGTAGTCGATGTCCGCGCGCAGCGTGTGCAGCGGAACCCGGCCCTCGCGGTAGAACTCCGACCGCGACATCTCGGCGCCGCCGAGGCGCCCGGCGCACTGCACCCTGATGCCCTTGGCGCCGCCCTTCATGGCGGTCTGCATGGCCTTGCGCATGGCCCGCCGGAACGAGACCCGGCTGGACAACTGCTCGGCAACGCCCTGGGCGACGAGTTGCGCGTCGATCTCGGGGTTCTTCACCTCGAGGATGTTCAGTTCGATCCGGCGGCCGGTCAGCTTCTCCAGGTCACCCCTGATCCGGTCGGCCTCGGCGCCGCGCCTGCCGATGACAATTCCCGGCCTGGCGGTGTGAATCCACACCTTGACCTTGTCCTTGTCCTCGCGCTCGATCTCCACCTTGGAGATGCCGGCCCGCTCCATGCCGCGCTGCAGCATCCGGCGGATGGCGACATCTTCCGCGACGTAGTCCTTGTACAGCTTGTCGGCGAACCACCGGCTCTTGAAGTCGGTGGTGATGCCGAGCCGGAACCCGTGCGGGTTCACTTTCTGGCCCACTAGCGGGTCCTCTCCCTGCGGTTAGCGGCATCGCGGCCCGGTGCCTGGCCGGCGCCGTCGTCCGAGACGATCACCGTGATATGGCTCGTTCGCTTGTTGATCCGGTAGGCACGGCCCTGCGCCCGCGGCCTGAACCGCTTCATCGTGGGCCCCTCGTCCACCCAGGCGCGGCTCACGACGAGCGAGGACGCGCTGGCCTGCCCGGTGTTCTCGGCGTTGGCGATCGCGCTCGCCAGCACCTTGCCGACGGTCTCGCCCGCCGACTGCGGCGCGAAGGCCAGCACCGCCTGCGCCTGCTCAGCGGGCAGCCCGCGGATCAGGTCCACCACGCGGCGGGCCTTCCGCGGCGTGACGCGGACGTACCGCGCCTTTGCCTTCGCTTCCATCGGTCCTGCCTCTCGCTCTCTGGCCCGTGGGTTACGTGCTCTGTGGTCAGCTCGGTTGTCAGTCGGCTCTGTCGTCCGCGCGGCAGGCGGGCCCGCCGCTAGCGGCGGCTCCGCCTGTCGTCCCTGACGTGGCTGCGGAATGTCCGGGTCGGCGCGAACTCGCCGAGCTTGTGGCCGACCATCGACTCGGTCACGAACACCGGCACGTGCTTGCGGCCGTCGTGCACCGCGATCGTGTGGCCGAGCATCGCCGGGATGATCATCGAGCGGCGCGACCACGTCTTGATGACGTTCTTGGTGCCCTTGGTGTTCTGCATGTCCACCTTCTTGATCAGGTGGTCATCCACGAACGGGCCTTTTTTCAGACTACGAGGCATCGCCTAGTGCTCCTGCCATTCCCTCTCGCGACTGTCGCGGGCATTTCTCGGACACTCCTACCGCTTCTTCTTCGCGCGCCGTCTGGTGATGAGCTTGTCGCTCGGCTTGTTCGCCTGCCTGGTGCGCCCCTCCGGCTTGCCCCACGGGCTGACCGGGTGGCGCCCGCCCGAGGTCTTGCCCTCGCCGCCGCCCATCGGGTGGTCGATCGGGTTCATCGCGACGCCGCGCACGCTCGGCCTGCGGCCCTTCCAGCGGCTCCGGCCGGCCTTGCCCAGCTTGATGTTGCCCTGCTCGGCGTTGCTGACCTCGCCGATGGTCGCCCGGCAGGCCGCGTCGACCAAGCGGATCTCGCCCGATGGCATCCGCAGGTGAGCGTGCCTGCCCTCCTTGGCGAGAAGCTGCACCCCGGACCCCGCGGACCTGGCGATCTTCGCCCCGCCGCCCGGCCGCAGTTCGATCGCGTGCACCACCGTGCCGGTCGGGATCGAGCGCAACGGCAGGCAGTTGCCGATCTTGATGTCCGAGCCGTGCCCGTTCTCCACGATGTCGCCCTGGCGCAGCCCCGCTGGCGCGAGTATGTAGCGCTTCTCGCCGTCCGCGTAGTGCAGCAGCGCGATTCTCGCGGTCCGGTTCGGGTCGTACTCGATGTGCGCGACCTTGGCCGGGACGCCGTCCTTGCCGACCCGCCGGAAGTCGACGACCCGGTAGGCGCGCTTGTGCCCGCCGCCCTGGTGCCTGGCGGTGATCCGGCCGTGCACGTTCCTCCCGCCGCGGTTGTGCAGCGGCCGGACGAGCGACTTCTCCGGCTCGCTCCGCGTCACCTCGGCGAAGTCCGAGCCGCTCGCGCCCCGCCTGCCCGGGGTGGTCGGCTTGTACCTGCGGATGCCCATGTCTGCTTAAGCTCCTAGCTCGTCCGGCCTAGCTGCCCAGGCCGCCGATGTCGATCCGATCGCCAGCCGCGACGCTGACGACCGCGCGCTTGGTGTCGGGCCGCTTGCTCCAGTACTGGCCGGCCTTGGTACGGACGCGGCGCCGCTTGCCCAGCCGGTTCAGCGTGTTCACGCCGGTGACCTTCACGTGGAAGATCGCCTCGACGGCCTGGCGGATCTGTGTCTTGGTGGCGTGCGGCGCGACGATGAACGTGTACTTGTTGAACTCGTCCTGGAGCCCGTAACTCTTCTCCGAGACGACCGGCCGGAGCAGGACGTCCCGGTGGTTGAAGATCTTGCTCATCGCTCCTGCTCCTCCTGGCTGCCCGCGGCACCGACCCTGGCGACGAAGGACTCATAGGCGGCCGAGGTGAACACCACGCGGTCGCTCACCAGCACGTCGTAGGTGTTGAGCTGGCCGGGATCGATAAGGTGCACGCCGCGCGCGTTCCGCAGGCTCTTCCAGGTGAGCTGGTCAGCGATGTCGGCGACAACAAGAACGGCCACCGCGCCCGCCGCCGCGCCGGTGACCGCGGCCAGCACCGACACCGCGTCCGCGGTTTTCGGCGCCTCGCCGTCGACGAATCCGGAGACCACCTGGACGAGCCCGTGCCTGGCCCGGTCGGACAGGGCGCCGCGCAGCGCGGCCGTCTTCATCTTCTTCGGCGTCTTCGGCGCGTGCGAGCGCGACACCGGACCATGCACCACGCCGCCGCCGGCGAACTGCGGGGCACGGATGGAGCCCTGCCTGGCCCGGCCGGTGCCCTTCTGCCGGTACGGCTTCCTCCCGCCGCCGCGGACCTGCCCGCGGGTCTTGGTGGCGTGGGTGCCCTGCCTGGCCGCCGCCTGCTGCGCCACCACGACCTGGTGGATCAGCGGCACGTTCACTTTCGCGTCGAAGATGTCCGACGGCAGGTCGACCTCGACCTCGGTGCTGGCCGCCGGAACCTTGGCCTTCTTGGCGGCCGGCGCCTTAGCCGAGCCCTTGGCCTTCCGGCCGGTATCCTTCGCATCGCCCGCAGCCGCCTCGGCCGCCGGCTTGTCGGCCGCCGCCGGCTTCTCGGCCGCTACCTTCTCGGCCACGGGCTTCTCGGCCGCCTCCGTGTCCGCGGTCGCCGCGTCCGCAGTCGCCGTGTCCGCAGTCGGCTCGGCACCGGACTCCGGCGCGTCGGGTGTTACCTCCGCCGCTGCCTCCGCCGCGGACTCCGGCTCCCGCGGGCCGGAGTTCTCGCCTTTCGATGCCGGGCTCATCGTGCCGCACCCGCCTTTCGTGTGCTCGCGCCAGCCGGGGACTTGACCGCGCTGCGGACCAGCACCAAGGCGCCAGCCGGGCCCGGAACCGCGCCCTTGATCAGCAGCAGGCCCTTGTCCGCGTCCACGCCGTGCAGGGTCAGGTTCAGCACCGTGGTGCGCTCGCGGCCCATCCGGCCCGCCATTTTCAGGCCCTTGAAGACGTGACCGGGGAACGCGCAGCCGCCGATCGATCCTGGCGAGCGGTGCTTGCGCTGGGTGCCGTGCGAGGACGACAGGCCGTGGAAGCCGTGCCGCTTCATGACGCCGGCGGTCCCCTTGCCCTTGCTGGTGGCCGTCACGTCGACGATCTCGCCCGCCTCGAACGTCTCGGCGGTGACCTCCTGGCCGAGGGTGTACCGCGACGCGTCATCGGTGCGCAGCTCCACCAGATGCCGCCGCGGCGTCACCCCGGCCTTGGCGAACACCCCGGCCTTCGGCTTGTTCACCTTGCGCGGGTCGATGTCGCCGTAGCCGAGCTGTACGGCCGAATAGCCGTCGGTGTCCGCGCTCCGCACCGCGGTCACGACGCACGGACCCGCGGCCACGACGGTGACAGGAACGATCTTCCCGTCGCTGCCGAAGACCTGGCTCATGCCGAGCTTCGTGCCCAGCACTCCCCTGACTTGCTTGACAACACCGTCTTGCTTGGTCATCTCCGCGGCACCTCAAAGCTTGATCTGGATGTCGACGCCCGCTGGCACGTCGAGCCGCATCAGCGCGTCGACGGTCTTCGGCGTCGGGTCGATGATGTCGATCAGCCGCTTGTGCGTGCGCATCTCGAAGTGCTCACGCGAGTCCTTGTACTTGTGCGGCGACCGGATCACGCAGTACACGTTCTTCTCCGTCGGCAGCGGCACCGGCCCGACGACCTTCGCCCCAGTCCGCAGCACCGTATCCACGATCTTCCGGGCCGAGCTATCGATGACCTCATGGTCATAGCTCTTCAGCCGAATGCGGATCTTCTCTCCCGCCATCTGTGGCCTCT
>DASPZH010000201.1:0-1616 GCA_035636335.1 Streptosporangiaceae bacterium | reverse complement strand
TCGGCGGGCAGGCAGGCCAGCACCTCGTCCCACAGGTAGTCGGCGACCATCGGCTCGGCCCCGGTGATCCTGGACACCGACGCGGCCGCCCGGCCGGGCGTGACGCGCATGGCCGCCAGCCGCAGCCCGGTCATCCAGCCCTGGGTGCGGCTCAGCAGTTCGTCGCGCTCCTCTTCGGGCAGGGCATGGCCGAGCATGCGGAAGTACTCCTGCGCCTCCTCGGGCGTGCAGGCCAGGTCGGTGGCGCCGATCTCCGCGAGGTCGCCGCCCACCCTGAGCCTGGCGACGTGCAGGCCGGCCGGGTGCCGCCCGGCCAGGACGAGCCGCAGGGTCGGCGGCGCGTGCCTGATCAGCTTGTCGACCCCGGCGAGCACGCGGGCGCCGGCCAATTCGCTGACGTCGTCGACGACCAGCGTGATCGGCGTAGTCATCCGCTGCGCGAGCTGGGCGAGCCGCAGCGGGAACGCATCGTCGGCCGGGTCGGGCAGGTCGTCGGCGATCTCGTCGGGCAGGGCCGGGATCGCGGCCAGCGCGGTCCTGACGTTCGCCCAGAGCTGGACCGGCCAGCGGTCGCCGTAGTCCAGGCTCAGCCATCCGACGCTGTCGGCGGCCGGCGCGGATGCCGCCCACTGCGCGCACGCGATGGTCTTCCCGGCCCCGGACGGACCGCAGACCAGCGTGACCCGGTGCTTGGCCGACGCCCGCTCGATCACCTCGGTCACCCGCGGACGCCGCAGCACGGGCACGCTCGGCCGCGGCACGGTCGTCTTGTCGCCCGCTGGCAGCCGGAACTTGCGCCGCTCCTGGATCCGCTGGTCGGCCCGGTGCAAGGCGCCCGCCAGCGGTGCGGAAACGGGCGAGCCCGTCCCGCGGGATCGCGGCCCGGCCGAGCCGGCCGTGTCGAGCCGCCGCCGACGTTCCCGCGTACCGCCGCGGGCGGCCGGCTCGCTGATCGTGCTCGTCATCAGTCCCCCGACGGGCCCGGCCGGCACGTCAGATCGCTCCGCCGGACCCCCATCCCGGCGGACGAACGCGCAGCTTCAGCCCGAGGGGACCGTACCCGCCAGATGCGTGCATCAACCTCGCATCACGCTCGGCAAGGCGGCAGGGCGGCAGTTACTACTCCCAGTCGCGCGACGGCGGCAGGTTTCCGCGCCACGGCCGTGACTTCACCCGGCCGGGATGACGTCATCGCGCCTGCGGTCGGCGCACAATGAGGCATGAACGCAACCACCACGGGGAGCCAACCTCGGTCACGCGACCTGCCGTCCCAGCGCGGGAGCCGCAAGGCGCATTCACCGGCCAGCGCCGCGCCGGCAGCCACCGGGGCGGCGGTCAGATACCAGCTCGATACGTCGATCAAGCGCAGGACGCCGGACGAGCGGGCCGAGGCGGGCAGGCTGCTCAGGACCGAGGTGCCCAGGAGCAGTCACGCGGACTTCGGCCCGCCGGCCGACCGGCCCGACCCGGTCGACGTATTGGCCGAGCAGTCGGCCGGCCGGCTGGCCGACCTGGTCCCGATCAGGTACGGCCGGATGCTGGCCTCGCCGTTCTCCTACTTCCGTGGCGCGGCGCTGCCGATGGCCAGCGACCTGTCGGCGACGCCGGTGACCGGT
>DASPZH010000200.1:0-6411 GCA_035636335.1 Streptosporangiaceae bacterium | reverse complement strand
CCTGGCCCTCGGCGCTGCTGACCCGGACCGAGCCGTGGTGCGCCTCCACGATCGCTTTCACGATCGCCAGTCCGAGCCCGAAACCGCCGGCCGAGCGGCTCCGGCCCGTGTCGACCCGCGAGAACCGGCCGAAGATCCGCTCGGCGTCCGCCGCCGGGATGCCGGTGCCCGAGTCGCTCACCGCCAGGATGACCGTCTCGTCCTCCAGCCGTGAGCTCAGCTCGATCTTGCCGTCGGCATCGGTGTGGTCGACCGCGTTCTCAATCAGCGCGTCGAGCGCCAGCGTCAGCCGGTCGGCGTCGCCCTGCACCTGGGCGTCGGCCACCTTCGCCAGCGACCAGCGCCGCGGGATGTGACTCCACCTGTGCAGCGTTTCGACCAAGACCTCCTCGACGTCTACCGGGGCCAGGTACAGGAAGTCCGGGCCGTCGGTGGAAGCCAGGAGCAGCAGCCGGCTGGTGAGCCGCCGGATCCTCATCAGTTCGTCAGCGGCAACGCGGGCGTCCGCGGCGATCGCCTGATCCGTGGCGGCCTGCTCGATCAGCTCGACATGGCCGAGCGCGATCGCCACCGGGGTGCCGAGCTCGTGCGAGGCGTCCTGCAGGAACTGGCGCTGCTGGTCGAGCAGGACCAGGTTGTGCTCCGATACCCGCCGCATCTCCTCCATCGCCGTGACCCGCCTGCGCGAGTGCCAGACCATGATCACGAACATCACGGCGAGCAGCGGCACCTCGGCGAGGTAGTCCCCGTCCTGCTTGTGACGGAGCACCTGCCAGCCGATCAGGCCGCCCGTGGCCAGCGTGACGGTCAGCACCGTGATCAGCGTCGACCCCAGATGCCAGAGCCGGAACCCGTAGATCGCGGTCAGCGTCAGCCAGATGATCAGGAACGGGACGGTCTGCCACTCGGGGATCAGGTGCATGGCGAGCAGGTTCAGCCCGATGAAGACCACCAGGGCAATGTCCACCCGGTAGGCCCTGGCCCAGCGCAGGATCCGGCCCCCTCGCACTCAGCCGACCCCGCCCGGCAAGCCGTGCCGCGGCCTTGCCGCCACCATGTCCGCACACCGCCCCTTCCGGCGCATGACGCACGCGCCAAGCCGAATCCTACGATGCCGGCGCCGAATTAGGTAAGGCGTGCTCAGAGGTGGTCTTTTCGTGCAACCGGTCACCGGAGCGGTGCGTCTGAGGTGGCGTGAGGAAACACCGCGCGACTAAGCCCCGTGCCGCGATCGCCGTGGCGGCGGCCGGCGCGCTGATCATGACCGGCTGCAGCGGTCACCCCGCCTTCCGCCACATCGTCACCGGGCGGCTCGTGCGCGTCGGCGGCCCGGCGGCCGCATCGCCGGTCCCGCTGCCAGGAAAGATCGAGGCTCGCAGTGCCGCCGGGGACATCTTCGCCGCCTCGGCCGACCGGAACGGCCGGTCCGCCCGCCACCGCCACCCGGCGCGCCTTACCAGGCCCGCGGGCCGCGAACGCGGCTACAGCCCGAGCAGCTCAGGCAGGCGGTCGACCGGGAAGCCGGGACTGCGGTGGCCGTCGCGGCCCGTCATCGTCGTCCCGGCGACCAGCACGTTCACCACGGCCTCCTCGACGCACTGCACGACCGCCTCGAACAGCGGGTTCATCTGTCCCCACGGCACGAACTCGATGCTCGGCAGGCAGTCGTCCTCGCCCCGCCCCAGCGCGTCGAGCGAGCTGTCCAGCGCCCCGACGTTGGTCGCCGAGAACGCGAGGAACAGGTCACCGGAGAAGTGACTGCCGGTCGTCCCGGTGCGGGCCAGGCCGAGCGGCACCCGCCGGGCCAGGGCCTTGCACTGGCCGGGCAGCAGCGGGGCGTCGGTGGCCACGATCGTGATGCACGACCCGGCGCCCGGCGGGGCGAGCCAGTCCGTCTCCTCCATCGGGTTGTCCTGGCCGAGCAGGGCGCCCAGGCGGCGCCCGGCCACGACCAGCTCGCCGCGGCTGCCGAAGTTCGCCTGCATCAGCGTCCCGACCGTGTAGCGGCGCGAACCCACCTGGACCCGCCGGGAGGCGGTGCCGGTGCCGCCCTTGAACGCGTAGCAGTTCATCCCGGTGCCGCCGCCGACCGAGCCCTCGGCGACCGGACCGCTGCTCGCCTTGTCGAGCGCGCGGATCGCGGTCTGCTCGGTGACGTGCGCCCCGTTGATGTCGTTCAGGTAGCCGTCCCAGGTCTCGGCCACCACCGGCAGGTGCCAGCGCCGCGCCAGGGCTGGGTGCTCGCGGATCGACCAGTCGATGATCCCCCGGTGCACCGGGCCGATGGCCTGCGTGTTCGTGATGCCGAGCGGCAGCGACAGCGCTCCGGTCTCGTCCAGCCAGGCCGTGCCGGTCATCTCGCCGTTGCCGTTCAGCGAGTACCAGCCTGCCGGGCAGGACCGGCCGACCTGCGCTCGGCCGAGCGGCAGGACGGCCGTCACCCCGGTGCGGACCGGGCCGCGGCCGACGTCGAGCGGGCCGTCCCCCGAGATCAGGGTCTCGTAGCCGACCTGCACGCCGGCCACGTCGGTGATCGCGTTCTGATCCCCCGGCTCCCCCTGGAACGCGATCCCGAGCTCGCGGGCGCGCGGTCGCGCCGAGGCGACCCCGCCGCCACCCGAGCCGTGCGCCGCGACCCCGCCACCCGAACCGTTCCGCATCCGCTCAGTGCTCCATCCGCTCAGTGCTCCGTCTCGTGCCGGCCGGCATCGTCCGCCGCGTCTCCAGGTGCCGGCGCAGGTAAGCGTAGTAGTACGCGTAACCGGCGGCCAGCGCTCACGCGCGCAGCAGGTCGCCGACCGCGGCGATGCCCGACGCGATCGCGCGCTCGCCCAGGTCGCCGAACCCGAGCACGAGCTGCGCGGGGAGCCCGGACCCGCTCGACCGGTGGCTGCTCATGCCGTAGAGGCCGACCGACCGCTCCCTGGCGGCCGCGACAACCGGCTGCTCGGCGAGGGTGCCGGGCAGGTGAGCCACGGCGTGGAAGCCGGCCGCCAGGCCGGTGACCGCGACGTCCGGAGCGTGCGCGGCCAGAGCGCCAGTGAGCGCCGAGCGCTTCCTGGCGTAGCTGGCGCGCATCCGGCGCAGGTGCCGGTCGTAGCGGCCGGACTCCATCAAGATCGCGAGCGCGAGCTGGTCGATGACCGGGGATCCCCGGTCCTGCCTGGCCTTCTCCGCCCCAACGGCGGCGGCCAGCCACGGCGCGCACAGCACCCAGCCCAGCCGCAGCGACGGGGCGAGCGACTTGCTCACGGTCCCGATCGCGGCGACCCGGTCGGGGGCGAGTCCCTGCACCGCGCCCACGGGGTCCCGGTCGTAGCGGAACTCGGCGTCGTAGTCGTCCTCGACGATCGTCGCGTCCGCGCCGGCCGCCCACTCGGCGAGCTGGAGCCGTCGCTGCGGGCTCAGCACGACGCCGGTCGGCCACTGGTGCGCGGGGGTGAGCACGACCGCCCTGGCGCCCGTCGCGGCGAGCGCCGCCACGTCGATCCCCGACTCGTCCACCGGCACGGGAACCGCGTCAACGCCCGCCGCGACCGCCGCCGCCGCGACGGTCGCGCTGTAGCCGGGGTCCTCGAATGCCACCAGCGAGATCCCGCCGCCGGCCAGGGCGCGGAGGACGATGTTCAGGCCCTGCGCGAATCCGGCGCAGACGACGATCCGGGCGGGGTCGGCGACCGCCGCCCGCACCCGGCGCAGGTAGGCGGCGAGCACCTCGCGCAGTTCCTGGCTGCCGCGCGGGTCGCCATAGCCGAGCACCGCGTTCGGCGCGGCACGGCACGCCTCCCGCACCGCCCAGGCCCAGTCGGCGCGCGGGAAGCTGGCGAGGTCGGGCACGCCGGCGGCGAAGTCGACGCTGACCAGCGGGCCGCGCGGCGCCGCATGATCCGCCCAGGCCGGCGGCGGCGCCGACCCAGGCTCGGCCTGCGCGGGCCGCGACGCTGCGGATGCGGACGAGGGCGCCGGCGGCGGCGGGGCGGCCGCCCCGGCGGCAACCCTGGTGGCCGAGCCGACCCGGGATTCCAGGTATCCCTCCGCGATGAGCTGCGCGTAGCAGTCCTGTACGAGACCGCGGGAAAGGCCGAGCTCGCGCGCCAGCTCTCGCGTCGAAGGCAGCCGCTCGCCCGAACCCAGCCTGCCCGACCTGATCGCGTCCCTGAGCTGGAGTTCGAGCTGGGAACGCAGCGGCTCGGCGGCCCGCCGGTCCACGGCGAGCAATAGCTCAGGCCCCAAACCGGACCACTCCACCGGCACAAAATTGGAGCTTACCAGTAGACCAGTCCGCTCCTAACGTGATGGTCATGACAGCTATCACGCAGCCGCGCGGCGGCATCGGACTCGGCCGGTACGCCGACGTGCTCAGGACTCCGGGCGCGCTGGGGTTCGCCATTCCCGGGGTCATCGGCCGCATGCCGATGGGCATGCTCAGTATCGCCCAGGTCATGCTGGTCGTGTCCGTCACCGGACGGTACGGCACCGCCGGCGCCGTGTCGGCAACGAGCGCGGTCGCCTACGCGATCGCCACCCCCCGGATAGCCCGGCTGGCCGACCGGTTCGGGCAGGCCGGCGTGCTGCGCCCGCTCGCCGCTGTCTTCGCCGTTGCCACCGCGGCCTTCGCCGTCTGCGCGGTCGGGCGGGCGCCGACCTGGGCGCTCATCGTCACCGGCGGTCTCAGCCGGGCGAGCATGCCGTCGCTCGGGCCCATGGTCCGCGCGCGGTGGAGCCAGCTTCTCGCCGGGACCAGCGGGCTTGACTCCGCGTTCTCCCTCGAAGGAGTCGCCGACGAGCTCATCTTCGTCGCCGGGCCGGCTCTGGCGGTGACGCTGGTCACCGAGGTGCAGCCGGTCAGCGGCGTGCTTGCCGCCGTGGTGCTGAGCGTCGCCGGGGTGGCCGGCCTGACGAGGCAGCGGCGCAGCCAGCCGGACGTCCTTCCCACCTCGCGGGGCCGGTCGGTGCTCCGCAGCGGCGGCCTGCGCGCGCTCATCGGCATGCACGTCTGCCTGGGCGCACTGTTCGCGGCCGTCGACCTGGCGACCGTGGCCTTCGCCGCCGAGCACGGCGCCGGCGCCATGGCCGGGCCGCTGCTGGCACTCTACGGCCTGGGCAGCGCGATCGCCGGCCTGTGGTACGGAGCGCGGCGCTGGCGGGCGCCGCACAGTTCCCGGCTTCGTGCCGGGCTCGCGGCTACCGCGCTCGGCGTCGGCCCGCTCGCGTTCATGCCCGGACTGGCCGCGATGGCCGTCGCGATCTTCGTCGCCGGGCTCGGCATCTCGGCCACGCTGATCAGCTCGTACACCATCGCCGAGCGCGTGGTGGACGCCGGGCAGCGGACCGAGGGCATGTCGTGGCTGACGACCGCCGCCGCGACCGGGACGGCGATCGGGGCCTCGATGGCCGGCCGCCTGGTCGACGCGCACGGCGCCGGCGCCGGATACCTGTTCGGCCTGGCCTGCGGGCTGGCTGGCCTGGTCATCCTGACCTGCATGATCCGTCACTTGGGCGCCGGCCGCGACGAGTCCGGCCGGTCAGCAGGTCAGGCTGACCGTCTGGTTGCCCGGGCTCGGACGGTGCGATCCGAACCAGAAGTTCGTAAACTTCTGATGCGCAGGAATGCCCTGGTACGGCGAGCGGCCGACGAAGAGGTACTGCAGCTTCGAGTACGCGTGGGTCCTCCCGCGGCACGTGACGACATTCGACGCGACCACCACGATCGGGACGGCGCGGTACTTTCCGGTGTGGCAGTCGGAGTAGGCGCAGAGGTCGATCACCGCCGTGCCGATGGCCGAACTTATCGGCTTACCCCACGCCGACCAGGTCAGGTGCCGCGCGGTGATCGCGTTGGTCGCGCAGATCACGCCGATGATGGACGGCCGCACCTGCGGGGCGCCGCCGCAGTACGACAGCTTCACCGTGGGCGCCGATTCCTGCGCCGGCCCGGCCGAGCTGCACGCGCCCAGCATCAGCGGCGCGGACAACAGCGCGGCGACGATGGCGCGCCTTGATCGCGCCGACCCGCCTGAGGCGGCGCGCTGACTCGCCCCGGCCAACTCGGCCCACCCGGCAGGCCTGGTCACTCTGGCAACTTGGATCGATGTGGCTCGCACTGCACATCCTCCAGCTTGCTGCTGCTCGCTGTTCCCTAGCCACCCTCCCCCACCGACGTCACGTCCTGGCGACCCTGCGGTGGCGGTTGGACAACGAGCCGGCACGCCGGCTGTCAGCGCCGACCGTGTTACCCGGATTACAGGGATTACCCGGGTTGCCCGGGTTCCGCGGCGCGGCGCTGGGTGAAACTGAACCAGTTGCCCGAATCGTCGCGCAGGATGGCCTCGGTTCCGTAGGGCCGGTCGGCCGGCGGCTGGAGGAACTCGACCCCGCGCTCGACCAGGGTCTCGTAGTCGGCGCGGCAGT
>DASPZH010000199.1:0-8076 GCA_035636335.1 Streptosporangiaceae bacterium | reverse complement strand
CAGGGCCCGGTACCGGCCCAGCCATGCATCGACCTCGGCGAGCGGCTCGGGACGAAAACTGTAGACCCGCCGCTGCGCCTGCTGGCGAACCTCGACCAGCCCCGCCTCCCGCAGCACCCGCAGGTGCCGCGATACCCCCGGGCGGGCAATCGGCAGCAGCGCCGCCAGCTCGCCGACGGTGACCGGGCCGCGGGCCAGCCGTTCCAGCATGGTCCGCCGGCTCTCGTCCGCCAGCGCCCGCAGCACAGCTTCCATGACATGAATGTACCAAGATAGTTACGTAACTGTCAAGGTACTTAAGCGGCGCGATAGCGTGATCTTATGGTTCGGGCCGCCGCCGAGGTGTTCGCCGGGCTGCCGCCGGCCCGCCAGGACGGCGCCGCGCTCCGGGCGTCGATCCGCGCGATGCGCGCCGCGGACGGCATGCTCGTCGGGGTGCTCGACGACGACCCGACGGGGTCGCAGGCCGTGCACGGCGTGCAGGTCGTGACCGTCCTGGACGACGGCGTCTACCCGGCCGCGCTCGGCGGCGCGGCCGGGACCTGCTTCGTGCTGACGAACTCGCGCAGCGTCGGCGAGCGGGCCGCCGCCGCGCTGACCACCCGCGCCGCCCGTGGCCTGGTCGCCGCGGCCGGGCGGCTCGGCGCGCCGATCGACCTGGTCAGCCGCAGCGACTCGACGCTGCGCGGGCACGTGCTGGCCGAGGTCGCGGCGCTCGCGGCGGTACGGCGGGAGGCGACCGGCCGGGCCGTGGACGCGGTGCTGCTGGTCCCCGCGTTCATCGAGGCCGGGCGGCTGACCGCGGCCGACGTCCACTGGGCGCGCACGTCGTCCGGCCTGGTGCCCGTCGGGGAGACCGAGTTCGCGCGGGACCCCGTGTTCGGCTACGCGGCGTCGGACCTGCGCGACTTCGTCGCGGCGAAGAGCGGCGGCGCGATCGCCCGTGACGGCATCGCGAGCATCGGCCTGACCGACATCAGGATCGGCGGGCCGTCCCGCGTCCGCGACCTGCTGGCCGGCCTGCAACACGGAACCTGGGTTGTCGTTAACGCCGTCGAATACTCCGACCTGGAAACGGTCGCCTGCGGCGTGCGGGCGGCCGAGCGGGCGGGCAAGTCGTTCCTGTTCCGCACCGGGCCGTCGTTCGTGCGCGCCCTGGCCGGCCTGGAGCCGCAGGCGCCGCTGGGCGGCGAGCAGCTCGCGTCCGCCCACGGGCGCGGCGGCCACGGCCTGATCGTGGTCGGATCCCACGTCGGCCAGACCAGCCGCCAGGTGGCCGACCTGCGGGCGCGGGGCGGAACCACCGACGTCGAGCTCGACGTCCCCGCGGTCATCGCCGGCGCGGGCGAGGTCGTGGCCGCGTCCGCCGAGCGGGTCACCGGCGCGCTCAGGCACTCCGACGTGCTGCTGTACACCAGCCGCGCGTTCGTGCCGGGCGGCGGCGCCGACCCGCTCGCGGCCGGCCGCGCGGTCTCGGCCGCCCTGGCCCGCATCGCCGCAGGGGCGCTGGCTGCCCGCCCGGCCTGGGTCATCGCCAAGGGCGGGATCACCTCGCACGACGTCGCCGTGGCCGGCCTGGGCATCAGGCGCGCGGAGGTGGCCGGCCAGATCTTCCCCGGCCTGGTCTCGGTGTTCCGCCCGCTCGACGCGGCGCCCGAGGCGATCGGCATCCCGTACGTCGTGTTCCCCGGCAATGTCGGCGGCGACCAGGCGCTCGCACAGGTCGTCGCCATCCTCACAGACGGTCACCGCGCGCACTGAGCGAGCCCAGCCGACGCCGCCACACGCAGCGGTGCCCCGGCGAGCCAGCTCGCCGGGGCACCACGCCTCATCGGACAGTTAGAAGGAGAACCTCCAGACTCCGCGACCGTGCGTCGCCGCGTAGATGAAGCCGCCCGGGCCCATCGTCAGGTCGTCGACCGCGGCGTTGGGCAATCCGGTTCCCAGGCGCGACCAGGTGGTCGCTGAGCCCTGGCCCTCGGCCGCGGTGAACACGCCCGCGTCCGTCCCCAGTGCGAGCTGGCCGTTCGCCAGCACCAGCGCATCGGAGGCGATGTCGGGAAGGTTGCCCGAGATGTCGGTCCACGACTGGCCGCCGTCGCTGGTCTCGAACACGTGGCCGACGCCGCCGCCAGGCACGAACCGGCGTGAGTAGCCGTTGAAGATGGCGTAGGCGTGCGCCGGGTTGCTCGGGTCCACGGTGACCCCGGCGATGTAGCGGTTCGGCAGGCCGGTCGTGCTGACCTGGTGCCAGGTACCGCCGTAGTTGGTCGCGATGCCCGAAGCGAAGCTCGGCCCCGGGTTGCCGCCGCCGGCCACCCACGCCGCGTAGATCACGCCGCCGCCGTTCGCCGACGAGAGCGCGGTCACCGCGTGGCCGGAGCCGGTGTCGAACACGTTCTGCCACGAGGAGCAGTCGGTGTCCGTGCAGCTCGTGTTCCAGCCGTCCTTGCTGACCCAGACGAACCGGCCGCCGATCAGCCAGACGTTCGCGTTCTGCTGGTCCTGGATGAGCGGCGTGACGAACCTGGCGGCCGGGTCGCAGCCGGGCCTTGCGGTCAGCCCGAGTTCCTCCTGGCCCACGCACGTCGGGCTGACGAAGTAGTTGTACGAGTGCCCGCCGTCCTTCGAGGAGTACATGGTGCCGTCGACGTACTCGCCCACGACGTTGTTCGCGTTCGCCGGGTCGACGATCACGTCGAAGCCGTCACCGCCGGCCGGCTCGACCATCTGGCTGGCGCCCGAGCCGAGGAACGACGAGCCGTTGTCCTGCAGGCCGCCCCATACCGCGGTGCCGCCGCCGGAAAGCGACCCGGCCCGCGCGTCGTAGTACTGCCAGGACCGCAGCGTGGCGTTCAGGTCGGTCCAGTCGCCGTACTGCTGGGTGTCGGACAGCGGCCTGCTGTACACGCCGCCGTCGTTCCCGATCACGATCTTGCCGCCCGTGATCATCATGGCGTGCTGGTCGGGGTGCGTCGTCTTGGGACATCCCGCCGTCGTGCCCTCGCACGACAGCGTGTAGTTCCAGTACGGGCTCGCGGTGACCCAGCTCTTGCCGCCGTTGGTGGACTCGTAGACCTCCTCGAGCCCGGCGTACAGGTGGTTAGGGTTGCTCGGGTCGACGGCCAGGTCCTGGTTGTACCAGGCCTGCACGCCTGGGCCGAATCCGGAGCCCACCTGGAGCGCGGATCCCGACGCGGCCAGGTTCTTCTCGGTGCCGATCGTGGACCACGGGCCCGCCAGGCTGGCGGGGCTGCCCGAGGACACGAAGATGCCCTGCAGCACCGACTCCTTGCCCGCGGCGAGCGCGGACAGCGACTGCACGATCGCGTACAGCTTGCTGCCGTCGGCGGAGTAGGCGAACGTGGTCCGACCGATGTCGCTGTCGTCGACAGTGCCCTTCAGCGCGATCTTGGCGAACGTGTGGCCGCCGTCGGTGGACTGGTAGAAGCCGTTGTTCTGGGTGTTGCCCGGCCCGTGCCAGCCGATCGCGGCGATGACGACCTGGCCGTTCGAGCCTGGCTGGATCGCCACGTCGGTCACCTGCTGGTCATAGGGCGGGAAGTCGGTGACGCCGGCTGGGTCGAGAACCTCGGTCCACTGACTGCTGCCGGCCGCGAGCCGGAACAGCCCGTTGTCGGTGGCCGCGTAGGCGGTGCCGCTCGGGTCGAACGCGAGCTTGAAGACGGTGTGGGTGTCCAGCGGGTTGTTACCCGAGGCGTCGTCGCCTACCCGCTGGAACGACCGGCCGTCGTTGGTCGACCGGTACACTCCGGTGCCCGCGTAGGAGTCCTGCGACACGTTCGCCTCGCCTGTGCCGACCCACAGCGAACCGTCCTTCGGGTCGACGGCCACCGCGCCGATAGACAGCGAGGGCATCCCGTCGAACACGGGCTTCCAGCTCGCTCCCTGGTCGGTCGACCGCCACACGCCGCCGTCGGCGGTGCCGGCGATCCAGGTGCCGGCCGGGGTCGTCGCGAGAGCGGTGGTCCGGCCGCCGACGAGCGAGAAGCCCGCGCCCAGGTTGGACCAGAACGGGTCGGTGTAGCCGGCCGGCTCGGCGTTGTACGGCTTGGTGGTGAACTCCTGCCAGGTCCCCGACGTGGCGGGCAGCGCTGCCGCCTGCTGCTGGGCGCTCACCAGCGCGCCGCCGGATATGTTGCCTGACGGCGCGGTGCGCTCGAAGTCGTACTGGGCGAACTGGTCGGCCAGGTCACCGTCATTGGGGGTATGGGTGGCCGTCGTGGTGCCGCCGCTGGCCCTCAGAATGTGGACGAGGGTTTGCTGTCGCTTCGCGGCGCCCTGCGGGCCGTGCGTTCCGGCCAGCCCCACGCCGCTCAGTGACAGTGCCGTGCCCACGACGACCGAGCCGAAGATGGCCGCTCGCCAAGGCCGGATCCGATACTGCATTCCGCCTCCATTGGGGATGCTTGTCTCGGGCAGATCAGCGTACGGTTCACGATTCTGCCAGAGCGGGCGTTCAGGCTTAATACCTTCAATAGTCGTAACTAACGTGTGTCTCTAGATCTTGGCGCAAGCGGCTCCCGGTGTCAGGTTCTGCGTGTTATCTGGATACTTGAGATGTGACGCAGATTTCCGGCCCGATCGACAGCGTGCTCGCGGGCCTTCGCCGGGCCGGGTACCTGGCCGACACGACCACCGGGACCGTTGTCCACCTGGCGACCGAGCTGGGCAAGCCGGTCCTGGTCGAGGGCCCGGCCGGGACCGGCAAGACGCAGCTCGCCAAGAGCGTGGCGCAGGCGGCGGGCAAGCGGCTGATCCGGTTGCAGTGCTACGAGGGCCTCGACGAGTCGAAGGCGATCTACGAGTGGGACTACCGCCGCCAGCTCCTCCAGCTCCAGCTTCACCAGGGCACGGCGACCGACAGCCTGGGCGGGGCCGGGGTGTTCGGCGAGGAGTTCCTGCTCAGCCGGCCGCTGCTGGCGGCGATCCGCTCCGACGATCCGGTCGTGCTGCTGCTCGACGAGGTCGACCGGCTGGACATCGAGAGCGAGGCGCTGCTGCTCGAGGTCCTGTCGGAGTACCAGGTGTCGATTCCCGAGCTCGGCACGGTGACCGCGAAGCACATCCCGCAGGTCTTCCTGACCTCGAACAACAGCAGGGACCTGTCCGAGGCGCTCAAGCGGCGCTGCCTGTTCCTTCACCTGGGCTATCCGTCCCCGGACCGCGAGGCCGAGATCGTCCGGCTGCACGTCCCCGACCTGGCCGAGCACCTGGTCCGCGAGATCGCCGAGCTGGTCGCGTTGCTGCGCAAGGCCGACCTGCGGAAGCCGCCGTCGATCGCCGAGTCGCTGGACTGGGCGCGGACGCTGCTGACACTCGGCGCCGCCGACCTGACCGACGACCTGATCAGGCAGACACTGTCGGTGCTGCTCAAGTACGAGCGGGACATCGACACCGCGCTGGCCGAGCTGCGGATCTGACTCATGCAGGACGTGCTGGCCGGCCTGGTCGACGAGCTCAGGGCCGTCGGGATCGAGGTCTCGATCGGCGAGCACCTGGACGCGGCGCGGGCGCTGACCGCGATCTCGCTGCAGGACAAGGAGGTCGTCCGGGCTGCGCTGCGGTCCGCCCTGGTCAAGCGCGCGGAGCAGTTCGACGCGTTCAACCTGCTCTTCGATCTCTATACCGCGGGGGGCCGTCAGCCGGGCGCCGACCTGGTCGCGGCGATGACCGACCAGGAGCTGCGTGACACCCTGCGCGCGGTGATCGCTTCAGACGACTCCCAGGTCAGGCGGCTGCTGGCGGACGAGTACGTGCGCCGGTTCGGCGGTCTGGCGCCGGGCAGCCCGGTGGCCGGGGTGTTCGCCACGATCGCCGTGAACCAGGCCGTCGACCTGGACGGCATCCGCGCTGACCTGCTGGTCCCCGACGGGCAACTGGGCGGCGGCGGCGGTGGCGGGGCGGGCTCGGGCTCGGAGGGCTCGGGCTCGGAGGGCTCGGGCTCGGAAGGCCCGGGCTCGGGCGCCCCTGGCAGCCTGGCCGGCCGGCTCCGCGAGGCCAGTGCCGACCGGGCGGTCGCGGGCTTCCGCGCCGACCTGAGGGCGGCCATCAGGCGCGCCCTGGTCGCGGACCGCGGCGCCCGCGCGGTGCGGGCCACGATGCGGGTGAAGCTGGCCGAGGACATCGACATCGTCACCGCGTCGGCCGGCGAACTTGAGGCCATCGCCGCGGCGATCGGGCCGCTGGTGCAGCGGCTCAGCCACATACTCGCCCAGCTCGCCATGCGCCGCAAACGCAAGCTCAGCATCCGCAGAACCCTGCACCTGGCAATGGGAACGGGCGGGGTTCCGTTCCGGCTGGCCACCGAGCCCGCCAGGCCGCCCAAGCCGGACATCGTCGTGCTGTGCGACATGTCGGGCTCGGTGGCGGCGTTCTCGCGGTTCACGCTCGACCTGCTGGTGGCGATGGACAGCAGGCTCAGCAGGCTCCGGGTGTTCTCCTTCGTCGACGGCCTGGCGGAGATCACCGGCGTGGTCGGCGAGGCGCGGTCGGCCGGCCGCCGGCTGGACGCGCGGGAGGCGGCCCGCGGCGCGATCCGGCGCAGCGGCAGCTCCGACTACGGCTTCGTGCTGCGCGAGTTCGCGAGCGTGTACGCGCACCAGCTCTCCCGGCGGTCGGTGGTCCTGGTGGTCGGCGACGCGCGGACGAACTACGGTGACCCGGCCGTGGCTGCGTTGGCCGAGATACGGGAGCGGGCCGGCCGCGTCTACTGGCTGAACCCCGAGCCGCGCCGGTACTGGAACGACGGTGACTCGGTGATCGGCCGTTACGCCCCGTACTGCGCGCAGGTCGAGGAATGCAGGACCTTGGGGCAGATCGCAGACTTCGTCAGGTCGCTGTCCGCGGTGCTGGGGTGACCGCCGGGATGCGCATCGCGTCGGCGAGAGCGTGATCCGCCGCGTGGTGTAATTGCCGCATGTCGCTTGACATCGAGCAACGGCTGGCCGCGGCCGCCGAGGCGGTACGTGAGCGCGAGTTGACCGGGCGGCACTGCGCGGACCTGCGCGCCCGCACGGACGAGGTGCTCGCGGAGGTGGCTGCCCTCCGGGCTCGGTACGCACTGGAGCACAAGGATGTCGAACGGCTGGAAGGCCTCTCGCTGAGCCGGGTGCTGGCCTCGCTGGCAGGCTCGCGCGACGAGCGGCTGGCGCGCGAGCGCGCCGAGGCCGACGCGGCGCGGTATCGGGTGGCGGAGGCGCAGGCGCGGCTCGCCGCGGTCCGCCGCGACCTTGAGGGGGCGCAGCAGCGGCTTGACGGCCTGGCCGGGGCTCCGGCGGAGTACGCCGCCGTGCTCGAGGAGAAGGAGCGGTATCTCACCGCGTCCAGCAACCCGCGCGGCCGTGCGCTGCTGGCGCTGGCGCAGGAGCGCGGCCGACTCGGCGGCGAGGTGAAGGAGGCGGGCGAGGCGCTTCAGGCCGCCGAGGCGGCACTCCGGGCGCTGTCGCTGGCGCAGGACAGCCTCGCAAGCGCGTCGGGCTGGTCGACCTACGACACGTTCTTCGGCGGCGGGGCGATCGCCAGCGCCGTGAAGCACTCCAGGATGGACGAGGCCGCGCAGGCGGCGGCCGAGGCTGACCAGCGCCTGGCCACGCTGCGGACCGAGCTCGCCGACGTCGAGGAACCCGGGCCGACCGCGCCGCAGCTCGCGATCGGAGGCGGCACGAAGTTCGTCGATGTGTGGTTCGACAACTTCTTTACCGACCTGTCCGTCGGCAGCCGGATCAAGCAGGCTCAGCAGAACGTAGCCCGCTGCATCGGACTGGTCGGTAACATCCAGGTGCGGCTGCGGAGCCGCACCGGCACCGCCCAGGCCAGGCTGGCCGCGATCGAGGCGGAGCGCCGCGACCTCCTGGCGGGCTAGCGTCAGGCCGTCAGCCCCGGGCGCCGGGGGACGTTCGCAGCGGCGGCCCGGGTCTGCCCGCCAGCGCCCGGCTGAGGATCGCGGCTGCGGTCTCGGATACGTCCTGGTCGTAGGTGCGGCGCGCGTTGGAGTAGCCACGGCGCACTCCGCGTAGCCAGGCTGCCCGGCTGAGGGCGACGGCGACCGGGCAG
>DASPZH010000198.1:0-10379 GCA_035636335.1 Streptosporangiaceae bacterium | reverse complement strand
CCGCCGTAGCAGTCCACGGCCGCGTCGAGCGGCAGGCTGCAGGCCGCCAGGAAGGACTGGCGGCCGCCCGAGCAGTAACCGATCACGCCGATCTTGCCGTTGCCGCCGGACAGGCCGCGCAGGTAGGCGGCCGCTCCCGCGACGTCCCCCACCACCTGCTCGTCCGGCACGCCGCCCTTGGCGCGCGCGGCCGCGGCCGCGTCGTCCGGGCTCGCCCCCGGCGAGTCCCGGTGATACAGGTTGGGCATCAGCGCCGCGTAGCCGTGGGCCGCGAACTTGCGCGTGATCTCCTTGGTCGCCGAGTCGTACCCGGGCAGGTGATGGATCACCACCACCCCGCCGAAGGAGGCCGCGCCGTCCGGCCGGGCGAGGTAGGCCTCGACCTCGTCACCATCGTGGCCTTTCATCATGACGGTCTCGGCGGTAAGTGATTCGTTCATGCGACCGTTTCTCCTTCGTAGATAATTAGAACGGGGAAATATTTGGGAAATATTTGAAATATTCCCTCGCAATGATCAGGTCATTACCTTAGCTTCGGCGATTCTCCTGGTCGATAGGGCGCCGCGCGCGCGAAAATCTCCCATGACACCTGGTCACCGGACGGACTGACCTCGGGTGACCCGACACGGCGGGAGGGGCGTTTCGATGAGTACGGCCTCCTACGGACTGGTGCTCGTATTTCTCGGAGCCGGCTTTTCCCTCGGCTGGTACGCAAATCGCTCTATCGCCGCTCACGGCGACGTCAAGTCCACAAAGAGAAAGATTCCGGGCTACCGGCGGACAAGGCATCATAGTGGCATCGTCGCCCTTATTCTCGCCTTCGTGATCGGAGTCGTCGTCTTCGGCCTGATCCGCCCTCATCCCTGACCAGGTGTGCCCGCTCGGCACCCGGCCAGGCCATGAGGCTCCGAAGCCGAGGGTAGCTGGCGCGCGGGTTCACCGGATAGCGACTGCATAGAGCCGAGCTGGTGGCGTGGCTGTCTGACCGGGCCCGCGCGGCCGGCGTCGACCGGTTCACCGCCCCGGTGGCGAGCTCATCACGCCCGGCCGGCTATGACACCCTCCCACGGTGTCAGCGTGACCTGGTCATCGCGGTTGCGGTCCGGCGAGGTGGACAGCAAGACGTGGCCGGCCGGCCGGCCGAGTGTGACCGGTTTGGCGGTGAAGTTCGCCGCCACGGTGAGCCCGCCGGCCGAGTTGAGCCCGCCGGTCGAGTACTGCCAGACCCCATCCGGCGCGGGCAGCGGCTGGTATCCGCCGAGCCGGCTGCCGGCCTCTGCCCGGCGCAGCCGCAGCAGCTCGCGGCAGAGCGACAGCACCGAGCCCGGGTCCAGGCGCTGAGCGGCGACGTTGCGAGCCGCCGGGTCGCCGGCCGGCAGCCAGCCGCGGACACCCGCCGCGGTGAAGCCGCCCGTCGGCGAGCCGTCCCACGGCATCGGTGTCCTGGCCCGGTCCCGGCCCAGGGCACGCTGGCCGCCTCGGGTGTCCCTGGCCAGCTCGGGCGGAACCGCCACGTCGGTCATCCCGATTTCGTCCCCGTAGTACAGCACCAGCGTGCCCGGCAGGGTCGCCAGCACCAGCAGCGCGAGCCTGACCTTCGCGTCGTCGCCGCCGCACCACCGGCTCGGGAAGCGGCCCACGTCGTGGTTGGACGCCGTCCAGACCGGGCACCCCTGCGGCGGCAGCGCCGCCAGCGTGCCAGCCACGATCGCCGCGAGGTCGGCCGCGGCGAACTCGGCGAAGACGAACGGGAAGTTGAACGCGAGCTGCAGTTCGTCGTCGGCACCGTAGAAGGACGCGAACCGGTCGAGCTCGCCGACCCACGTCTCGCCGAGCAGCAGCCGGGGCGGGGTGTACCGATCGGCGATCGCACGCCAGGCCCGGTATACCGCGTGCACCTCGGGCCGGTTCTCGTTGTACTCCGAGCGCAGTCCGAACCGCCCCGCCAGCGGGCCCTGCTGTTCGGCGGGCGGGTTGTCCCGCAGCAGCGCGTCCTTGTACAGGCCGTGCGCGACATCGATGCGGAACCCGGCGACGCCGCGGTCGAACCAGAACCGCAGTACCCGCCGGAACTCCTCGTGCACGGCCGGCTGCCACCAGTTCAGGTCGGCCTGAGCGGCCAGGAAGTTGTGCAGGTAGTACTGGCCGGTCCGCTCGTCCCACTGCCACGCCGAGTGCCCGGTGAAGTCCAGCCAGTTGTTCGGCGGGCCGCCGCCAGGTGCGGGATCGGCCCAGACGTAGTAGTCACGCAGCGGGCTCTGCCGGCCGGACGCGGACTCGGCGAACCACGGATGCGCGGTGCTGGTGTGGTTGGGCACCAGGTCGAGCAGCACCCGCATGCCGCGCCTGCCGGCCTGCGCGATCAGCTCGTCCAGGTCGTCCATGGTGCCGAGGTCGGGGTGGACGCCAAGGTAGTCGCTGACGTCATAACCCCAGTCCTCGTCGGGCGAGGGCATGGTGGGTGACAGCCAGATGCCGTCGACGCCGAGCCACTGCAGGTAGTCGAGCCGGGACAGAATTCCGCGCAGGTCGCCGTACCCGTCACCGTCGGAGTCCTGCCAGGACCGGACGTACAACTGGTACAGTGTCGCGCCCTGCCACCATCTGGCGTCCATCCGCTGCTCCTCCTGTCCGGTCCGGTCCGGCTGGCCGGCCTCAACTATGGCAGCACGCCGCGGAGCCTTGCGTGCCCGCGCCCGTTCGGACGACTATGGGTGACATGGGCTGGCTAGGGCTCTTCGCTCTCGCGGTGCTGCTCCCGACGATCGCCGGGTACGCGATCCTGCTCGCGGTCCGCGGCGGCCGGCGCCTCGCCGAGTCCCGGCTGCGACCACCGCCACCCGCGCCGATGGACCGCCTGGTGACCCGGGCGCGGCGGCTGCGGGCCGAGCTCGAGGCGACCGAGAACGCGCCGCGCGGGCCGGCCAGGCAGCATCGGCTCCGCGCGCTCCGCGGCGCCTACCTCGACCTGGTCGGCAGCCTGTGCGAACGGCTGAACGTGAGCCCGCCTCCGGGCGGTGACCGGGCCAGGCAAGCCGACATCTACCGGGCCGAGGCCGCGCTGCGCGAGCGCGGCGTGGACCTGCAGGGCGCAGTGCGCTAGATGAGCGTGCGGGTGCTCGCCGTGTCGGACGAGGTCGAGGAGGGCCTGGCCGCGGGCCTGACGGCGGGCCGGTCCGCCGACCTGATCCTGGCCTGCGGCGACCTGCCCGCCGGGTATCTCGCGGGTTTGATGAACGCGCTCGACGCACCGCTGGTTTTCGTGCCCGGAAACCACGACCCTGACCTGTCCGGGTACCGGCAGACCCGGGCCGGGCTGGTGACGCTGGGCGGCTTCCCGGTCGCCGCGCCCTGGCCGGACGGCGCGCTCAGCGCGGACGGCAGGATCGTAGACGCCGCGGGCCTGCGGGTCGCCGGGCTCGGCGGCTGCCTGCGTTACGGCAACGGGCCGAACCAGTACACCGAACGGCAGCAGGCACGCCGGGCGCGGAAGCTGCGCAGGCTGGCTCGCCGGCGGAAGCTGGCCGGCCACCGCGGCGTGGACGTGCTGCTGACGCACGCGCCGCCGCGCGGCGCTGGCGACGGCGACGATCCGGCGCACCGCGGCTTCGGCTGCTACCACGGTCTGGTCGCGGACCTGGCCCCGGCGGCGTTGCTGCACGGTCACGTCCGCCCGAGCGGCGAGGGGGCCAGGGACCTGGTGGCCGGCCGGACCACGATCTGCAACGTGTCGGGCTGGAAGCTGCTCGACATCACGCCGGGCTCGGGCCTTGAGCAACTGCGCGGGGGCTCCCGCCATGCCGTTTGAGACCGGCTTCCCGCGCGCGGACGTGGAGAACGACTTCGTGCGGGCCAGGCGCAGGCAGATCCTGGCCAGGCTGGCCTACCGGCTGCGCCGCGAGCCGGACGACGTCAACCTCATCCTCCCGTTCGACGACGTGGTCAGCGCGCTGGGCCGCCGCGGCGAGCGCGAACTCGGGCTGCAGACCATTCGGCTCGGCACCGTCGTCGGCACGGTTGACTCGCGCCGTGACTTCGACCGGCACTTCCGGCCCACGTCGAGCCGGGTGCGGGAGCGCTGGGAACGACTCGCCCTGGCGGAGCGCCGCGGCGAGTCGATCCCCCCGATCGACGCGTACCGCGTCGGTGAGCTGCACTTCGTCAAGGACGGTCACCACCGGGTGTCGATCGCGATGGCCACGGGCCGCAAGACGATCGACGCCTACGTGACCGAGGTTCTCACCATTGTTCCCGCCAAGGGCATCCGGGGCAGGCGGGACCTGCTGATGAAGAACTCGGAGCGGATGTTCCGCTCGCGGGTGCCGCTGCACGCGCAGGCCTACTCGAAGATCGTCTTCGCGAACCCCGCGTGCTACGCGGAACTCGGCGAGAACGTCGAGGCCTGGGGATACCGGTGCATGCAGGCCGAGCGGGCCTTCATCGACCGGGAACAGGTCGCCAGGCGCTGGTGGGCAGAGGAGTACGTCCCCGTCGTCCGCATGCTGAAGGCCGCCGAGCTTATCGGCGACCGGACCGACGCCGAGGCGTACCTGCGGGTGGCCCGCGAGCGATACCGGCTCATGCGCACGCTGGAGTGGAGCGACGAGGTCATCGCTGCGCTGCGGCGGGAGATCTGACGGCGCCCGGCCTGGCGCGCCGCCTGCCGGCCTGACCACGCTCCGCGGCGGCCGCGCCTCAGCCGTCGCCGGTCCCGGCCGCCGCTCCGCCGCCGGCCACTGTTCCGCCACCGGTCGCCGTTCCGCCGCCGGCCGCTGCCGTTCGGTCGGCCTGGCCGTCCCCGCCAACCGTGATATTGCGGCCGGTCGCCGGGTCGAACACGTGCATGGACCGCAGGTCGGCCCAGAGCTCGGCATTGTCGCCCTCGCGGATCCTGGTCGCCGTGTCGATCCTGGCCACCACGGTGTCGCCGCTGGCGCCGGTATCGGCCCGGCCCGAGTCCCGCGCCAGCTCGGCCAGCTCGGCGGCGTCCACGCCCTGTTCGATGTCCTTGGTGAAGTAGACGTAGACATCCGAGCCCATCGACTCGAGCACGTCGATGGTCGCGCGGAACCCGACGCCGTTCTGCCTGGAGTCGGGCGTCACGAGCGCGGCGTCCTCGAATGCCTCGGGCCGGATGCCTACGATCAGGTCCCGTGGCGCGTTGGCCCGCTCGAGCGCCTGCCTGACCCGGCCACTGATGGGCGCGTCGCCGAGCGGCGTGTGCAGCGTGCCGCCGTCGATCGTGGCCGGCATGAAGTTCATCGCGGGCGAGCCGATGAAGCCGGCCACGAACAGGTTGTCCGGCTTGTCGTAAAGTTCCTTCGGCGAGCCGACCTGCTGCAGCAGGCCATTGCGCATCACCGCGACCCGGTCGCCGAGCGTCATCGCCTCGGTCTGGTCGTGCGTCACGTAGACCATCGTGGTACCCAGCCGCCGCTGGATCCTGGACACCTCGGTGCGCATCTGCACGCGCAGTTTCGCGTCCAGGTTGGACAGCGGCTCGTCCATCAGGAACGCCGAGGGGTCGCGGACGATCGCCCGGCCCATCGCCACCCGCTGGCGCTGGCCGCCGGACAGGTTGGCCGGCTTGCGGTCCAGGTGCTGGGTCAGGTCGAGAATCCGCGCCGCCTCGTTCACCTTCTCGTCGATGACGGACTGCGGGTTCTTGGCCAGCTTGAGCGCGAAGCCCATGTTCTCCCTGACCGTCATGTGCGGGTAGAGCGCGTAGCTCTGGAAAACCATCGCGATGTCGCGATCCTTCGGCGCGATGTTGTTCACTACCTTGCCGCCGATGCTCAGCTCGCCCTCGGTGATGTCCTCCAGGCCGGCGATCATGTTCAGCGTCGTCGACTTCCCGCAGCCCGAAGGGCCGACCAGGATGACGAACTCGCCGTCGGCGATGTCCAAGCTGATCTTGTCGACGGCCAGCGCGCCGTCAGGGAAGCGCTTGGTGACCTGGTCAAGAACGATGTCAGCCACTGTTTCTCCTTTAGTCGCTAGCCCTTGACGGCGCCAGAAGTCAGCCCAGCGACGATCCGGCGCTGGAAGAACAGGACGAAGATGATGATCGGGATCGTGATGACGACGGCGGCGGCGGCGATCGGCCCGGTCGGCGAGGTGAACTGCGAGCTGCCGCTGAAGAAGGCCAGCGCCGCCGGTGCGGTCCGCGCCCCGAGCGTCGAGGTGAACGAGATCGCGAACAGGAACTCGTTCCAGCAGAACAGGAACACCAGGATCGCGGTCGTCACCATGCCGGGCGCCGCGAGCGGCGCGATCACCTTCATGAACGCCTGGAGCGGAGTCGCGCCGTCCATCTTCGCGGCCTTCTCGAGCTCCCACGGGATCTCCCTGAAGAAGGCGGACAGGATGTAGATGCCGAGCGGCAGGCCGAAGGCGACGTACGGGATGATCAGCCCGGGCCAGGTGTCGAACAGGCCGAGCGCGCGCTCGATGCTGAACATCGGGGTGACCAGCGAGATCGCCGGGAACATCGCGATGAGCAGCGCCATCCCGACGAGCACCTGCTTGCCGGGGAACTCGAGCCTGGCCACGGCGTAGGCCGCCATCGACGCCAGCAGCACGGCGATGATCGTGGCGATCAGGCCGATCCCGACCGAGTTGAGCAGCGGCCGGAGGAACTGCGAGCTCTGCAGGATGCCGCTGTAGTTGGACCAGGTCCACTGCTTGGGCCAGAAGTTGGCATCGACGATCGCGGTCGGGGTCTTGAACGACAACGACAAGATCCATGCCAGCGGGATCAGCGTGAGAACGACGGCGACCGTGTTCGCCGTTCCCCAGCCGAACTTCTGCCTGGTTGTCGTGGCGGCCATCAGTGGGTCACCTTCTTCCCGTGTCCGTGCCCGGAGCGGCGGCGCCGAATCCGATGATGAACAGGACCGCGATGATCGCCACGCAGATGAAGATCAGGATCGAGATCGCCGACCCGATACCCAGGTTCAGCGCGCTGAACAGGTTGTCGTAGCCGAGGATCGAGACCGAGCCGGTGCCGTTGCCGCCCTTGGTGAGGATGTAGATGTTGTCGAAGATCCGGAACGCGTCCAGGGTCCTGAACAGCAGCGCGACCAGGATGGCCGGCTTCATCAGCGGCAGCGTGATCCTGGTGAAGCGCTGCCAGGCGGTGGCGCCGTCCACCTTGGCCGCGCGCTGCAGGTCCTCGGGCACCAGCGAGAGCCCGGCGAGCAGCAGCAGCGCCATGAACGGCGTGGTCTTCCAGACCTCGGCCAGGATGATCACGCCCACCGCCTGGCCGGTGTGACTGAGCGGGGCGCCGTTGCCGAAGAGCGCGGACAGGTAGCCGGTGCTCGGCGTCCACGCGAACTGCCAGCTATAGGCGGCGGCCACGGTGACGATCCCGTACGGAATCAGCGCCGCGGTGCGGACCGTGTTGCGGCCGAACAGCGTCCGGTGCATGAGCAGCGCGAGCAGCATGCCGAGCACGAGCTCGATGGCGACGGAGACGACCGTGATGACGAGCGTGACGACCAGGGCGTGCCACCAGAACGGGGAGGTGAGCACGGCCGCGTAGTTGCTGAGCCCGATGAACTTGACCGCGTTGGGAAGCTCCAGGTTGTAGCGCTCGAGCGACAGGTAGACGGCGTAGCCGATCGGGTACGCGGTGACGGCGATCATCACGATCACCGCCGGGGCGCACAGCAGCCAGCCCAGCCTGCGCTCCGCCCTGGCTCCCTCCGAGAGCTGCCGCCGGTGCGCCGGCGGCGCCTGCTCGGCCGCGCTGACGGCGGCCGTCTGGCTCTGGATACTCATCGGCCCCTTCCTTTCCCTGCCTCCGGGGGTTCCAGCGGGTCGCCCCCCTGGACCAGCACGGCCGCATCGCTGCCCGCCGGGCGGCGGTTCACGGGATCAGCCCCTTCGACTGCAGGGCATTGTTGAGCTGGCTCACCATCGACTTCTCGGTGCTCTTCGGGCTGATGCTCACGGGCGGTGAGACCAGGTGCGAGATGTTGATCGACAGGACCTGGTAGAGCGGCGTCTTCGGCCGCAAGCTGGCGTTCTCGAGTTCTTTGAGGATGTCGGCGTGGAACGGGTAGTCGCCGAACAGCTTCGGGTCGCTGTACAGGCTGACGATGGTCGGCGGATTGCCGCTTACCGTGGCACTCTCGAGCTGGTTCGCCCTGTCCCGCAGGCAGAGCGCCGCCTGGAAGGCCAGCTTGGGGTGGCGCGAGTAGGAGCTAACCCCGAGGTCGATGCCGCCGATCGTCACGTGCGCGGGCTGCCCGGGGATCACCTCGGGATACGGCGCCCACTTAAAGTTCTTGAACATCGCCGGGTTGTCGGCCTTCATTGACGGATAGACGAACGGGTAGTTCAGCTGGAACGCCGCGGTCCCTGCCTCCATCGCCAGCCGGTTATCGTTCTCCAGCTGAACGTCAAGCGACGGGTCGGCCGCCACCGACGTAGCCAGCTTCTTCATGATCGTCAGCGCCTTGATGGCTGGCTTGCCGAGTGCCACGTGCGCGGCGTCTGGCGTGAGCACGCTGCCGCCCGCGCTGGCCAGCATGGTGTTGAACCAGACGGTGGCACCCTCGTACTGCGCGCCCTGGATCTCGATCAGGTGCGGCTTGCCCGCCTTGGCCAGCTTGATCGAGTCGTTGATCATCTGCGTCCAGGTGGCCGGTGGGGTCTTGACCAGGTCGGAGCGATACCACAGCAGCTCGGTGTTGGCGTTATCGGGAACCGCGTAGAGCTTGCCCTTCCAGGTCGCCGTTTCCAGCATCGGCTTGAGCGTGTCGTTCTCGGCCTGCTGCTTGTTGCTGCCCGTCCATGGCAGCAGCCAGCCCGCCTGGGCGAACTCGGCCTCCCAGGTGACGTCCAGGCCCATGATGTCGATCGTGTTGTCGTGCGCGGCCAGGCGGCGGACGAGCTGCTGGCGCTGGCCGTCCGAGGAAGTCGGAAGCTGCTGGTAGGAGATCGTGTACTTGCCGTGGCTCTGCTTGGTGCAGGCGGCGACCGCCGTGCTGGTCGCGGCGGAAGTGTCCGGGTAGAGGTAGTAGGTCAGCGTGACCTGGCCGGCGGCGGCGCTCGTGCCGCACGCGGCCAGGCCCGACGCGACCAGGGCCGCACCGCCGAGCACGGCCAGGTGCCCGCGGATTCGCCGCGGCCTGGCCGCCAACCGCGGGCGCGGGGCCGGGACTCCCGCACGGGTCCGCCGGTCTGACTCAGCCATCATCTTCCCTCCATCGCGGAACTTGGAGCCGCCTGGCGACGGGGCTGCGCGGATTGAGATCGCCCGACGGGCAACATGACCAGCCACCGCGGTCACGGCCGGACGCGGGCAAGTGACCGCCGAATGGCGGTGCGGAGACTGTGACGTGATAGGCCCTGTTCCGCGCCGTTCGCGCCCGACCAGACGCCTTCACAGGGCCTCCCAGGCCGGTCCTTTTCCCCGGACCGGTAACTGTTTCGGATCTATTCATCCTCACTCCGTCCCGCAGGCCCGTCAAGGCACAGCCGTCCCGCCAGCGATGTGGCAGCGATGTGGCAGCCTGGCCTTCATGAGCAGCCTCGACAGCGACATCGTCAGCCCGGGACGCCCGGAGACCCGCGAGGTGTCGGCCGGCGTCTACGCCTATATCCAGCCGGACGGCACCTGGTGGATCAACAACACCGGCTTCCTCACCGGACCGCAGGGCGTCATCAGCATCGACTCGTGCTCCACCTGGCGGCGCACGCGGGCCTACCTGGACGCGATCGGGTCGGTCACGCACGCCCCGGTCCGTGCCGTCGTCAACACCCACCATCACGGCGACCACACGTTCGGGAACTGCCTGTTCCCTGGGGCGGCCGTGATCGGCCACGAGCGCACCAGAGCCGAGGCGATCGCGTTCGGCCCGCCGCGCGACCTGCCGTTCTGGGACGGACCCGACTGGGGCGACCTGAGCCTCGACCCGCCGTTCGTCACCTTCACCGGCGAGATCACGCTGCACGCGGGGGACCTGCGCGCCCGCGTCAGTCACGTCGGCACGGCGGCGCACACGACCAACGACTCGATCGTCCGGGTTCCCGACCGCTCAGTGCTGTTCTGCGGCGACCTGATCTTCCACGGCGGCACCCCGTTCCTGCTGATGGGCTCGGTCGCCGGGGCCGCACGGGTGCTCGAGAAGGTGATCGGGCCGCTGCAGGCGCGGGTCACCGTGCCCGGCCACGGGCCGGTTTTCGAGGGCCGGCAGCCGATCGACGACACCCTGGACTACCTGCGGTTCGTGCAGGACACCGCGGCCCGAGGCCGTGACGCCGGGCTCACCCCGCTGCAGGCGGCCACGCAGGCCGACCTCGGCAGGTTCGCGCGCTGGCCGGACCGGGAGCGGATCGTGGGCAACCTGCACCGCGCCTATGCCGAG
>DASPZH010000197.1:0-2361 GCA_035636335.1 Streptosporangiaceae bacterium | reverse complement strand
ATCGGCGGCGGCGGCCTCATGGTCGGCGCGCAGACCATCGTCGGTGATGTGGTGCCTCCCCGGGAACGGGGCCGCTACCAGGGCTTCTTCGGCGCGGTATTCGGGGTGACCAGCGTCATCGGGCCGCTGATCGGCGGCTTTCTCGTGGACAACCTGTCCTGGCGCTGGGTCTTCTACGTCAACCTGCCGGTCGGCGTCATCGCGCTGATCGTCGTGGCGGCCGTGCTTCCTGGCCGGCGGAGCCGGGAGCGGCACACCGTCGACTACCTCGGCACGATCATGATCGGCGGCGCCGCGTCGAGCCTGGTGCTGCTGACCTCGCTCGGCGGCGTGACCTATCCGTGGGGGTCGGGTCCCATCTTGACGCTGGGCGTATTCGCTGTCGCCTTCGCCGTCGGCTTCGTGGTCGCCGAACGGCGAGCCGCCGAGCCGGTGCTGCCGCTGCACCTGTTCAGGAAGCGAGTGTTCTCGGCGGCGGGCGCGATCGGCTTCGTGGTCGGGTTCGCGATGTTCGGAGCGCTCACCTACCTGCCCCAGTACTTTCAGGTTGTCAAGGGAGTGACCCCGACCGTTTCGGGACTGCGGCTGCTGCCCCTGATGGCCGGGCTGCTGCTCACCTCGATCGGCACCGGCCAGACAATCTCGAGGTGGGGCCGGTACAAAGTGTTCCCGGTCGTCGGCACGGCGACGATGACCGTGGGGCTTTACCTGCTCTCGCATCTGAGCCCGTCGACCGGCACGCTGTTCGCCTCGGTCGGCATGTTCCTCCTCGGCGCCGGGATCGGCGCCACCATGCAGGTGCTCGTGATCGCGGTGCAGAACGCCGTCGACTACGCGGACCTGGGCGCCGGCACCTCGGGCACGACGTTCTTCCGGTCGATCGGGGGCTCGTTCGGCACCGCGGTCTTCGGCGCCATCTTCGACCACGTGCTTCCCGGCAATGTCGCCGACGGCCTGCACGGGCTCACGCTGCCGCCCGGGATCGGCATCACCAGCGGCGCCAGCCCCGCCGCGCTGGCTCGGCTCCCGTCGGCCGTCCACGCCGGGCTCGTGGCCGGCTACTCGGCCTCGATCCGCACCGTTTTCCTGGCCGCCGTCCCGGTCGGAGCGGTGGCGTTCGCGCTGACCTGGACGCTGAAGGAACTGCCCCTGCGCCGAACGGCGCGGGCCGTCGACCAGGCCGACCGGCTGGCACCGACATCCAGGCCCACGGTCAGGACCTCGGACGAGGAGATGCGGCGGGCGCTCAGCGCCCTGCTCGGCCGGGAACGCCGCCGCGAGGTCTACTCCGACCTCGTCGCCAGGTCGGGCATCGCCGTATCGCCGCGAGCCGGGTGGCTGCTGCTCAGGCTCGGCGAGCACAGCGGCGAGTCGCGTGCGGCGCTGGCGCGCTGCCTCTCGATCAGCGTGTCCGACCTGCGCGGCCGGATGGACGATCTGGTCCTGGCCGGCTACGTGGAGCCATCATCGGACGGCGCGGACCTGGCCGACGAGCTCACCACGTCGGGCCGGTCTGCCTACGCGCGGATCTTCGCCGCCAGGCAGGACCGGATCGCCGTGCTGCTCGACGACTGGCATCCCGAGCAGCATCCCCGGCTGCTTGAGCTGCTCAGCGACATCACCCACGAACTCGCCGCGAGCCATGAGCGACCGGGACCCGACCTCGATCGCGTCGCCGGCTAAGCCGGGCGTCTGGGTGCGGGTGGATCCGGAGCGGACCGGGCCAGCTAGACTTAGTTCTCTAAGAATTAGACATCAAGGCATTGTGCTAGCCTGCTCGCATGCGTCCCGCGCAGCCTCCGGTCGGCCTGGCGCTGACCCAGGCCGCCCGCGCGATCGGCCGGGCGTTCGACGAAACCCTGGCCGAGGCGGGCGGATCGCTGCCGGCCTGGCTCGTGCTGCTCGCGATGAAGACGCGCAGCGCCGGCAGCCAGCGCCAGCTAGCCGAGGCGGTAGGAATCAGGGAGGCGACGCTGACCCATCACCTCAACGCCATGGAGATCGCTGGCCTGATCACCCGGCAGCGCGATCCGGCGAACCGCCGCATCCACGTCGTCGAGCTCACGCAGGCCGGCGAGGAGATGTTCGGCCGGCTCCGCGACGCCGCGGCGGCCTTCGACCAGCGGCTGCGGCACGGCGTCAGCGAGGAGGAGATCGCCGGCCTGCGCGCCCTGCTCGCCAGGCTCGCCGAGAACGCCGGCGCGGAGATGTCCGGCTGGCCGCCCCGGGCCGGGACCTCGATGCCAGGCAACTGACCCGAGCACGTCCCTGGCGGCCATCGCCAGCAGGTGCGGCACCAGGTCGGTCGACCTGCGCAGCACCCAGGAGGTCCCCCTGGTGGCCAGCCAGGCGAGGACGGCA
>DASPZH010000196.1:0-4003 GCA_035636335.1 Streptosporangiaceae bacterium | reverse complement strand
CCGGAACACAGGGTGCGGGCGACGCTGGATGCGCTGGCCGGCCCGGGCGGCCCGCATTCGCTCGCGGCGCTCGAACTGCGGGTCGACCTGTCCCGCAGCCGGCTGGAAACCCTGCTCAAGGTTCTCGATGTGGATGGCGTGGTCGGGCGGGTGCGCGGCGGCTGGGAGGCGACCGGCCAGCCGTGGGTCTATGACGGCGAGCGTTATGCCCGCGTCGCCGCCGAACGATCCCGCGAACAGGAGGCGATGCTCGGCTACGTGGCCACCACCGGATGCCGGATGGAATACCTGCGCCGCGAACTCGACGACCCGGCCGCGGCGCCGTGCGGGCGGTGTGACAACTGCACCGGAGTTGCCCGTGAGGCCCAGGTCACCCCGGCCAGCGAGGCGATCGCACGCAGGCGCCTGCAGCGGCCTGGCGTGACGATAACGCCGCGGCGGATGTGGCCGTCCGGGATGAGGGCGCTCGGCGTTGCCGTGGCCGGCCGGATCGCAGCCGAAGCCGCGGCGGAGCCCGGCCGGAGCGTCGGCCGGCTGACCGACATCGGCTGGGGGGCCACGCTGCGCAGGACGCTCGCCGACAGCGGGCCTGACGCGCCCGTCCCCGATGATCTGTTTGACGCCGTCGTGCAGGTGCTCACCGGATGGGACTGGGCGCAGCGGCCTGCCGCGGTCGTGACCATGCCGTCGCGGACCCGCCCCGCCATGATCGGTGATCTTGGCCAGCGGATCGCGGCGACAGGCAGGCTTGCGTACCTGGGCGGCCTGGGCTATGCGGGCGAGGGTCCGCCGGGGCGCCAGCACAACAGTGCCCAGCGGCTCGCCGCGCTGTGGCACACCTTGACCGTGCCGGACACGGTACGCGCCGCACTAGCCGCGCCGGACGGGCCGGTGCTCCTCGTCGACGACCGCATAGACACCGGCTGGACGATGACGGTTGCCGCCAAGCTGCTGCGCGAGTGCGGCGCACCTGCCGTGCTGCCGTTCGCGCTCGCCGTCACCACATGATCCGACGGAGGGAGGATCAACGCTGTGCTGGACAGCCACTCTGACTCGTTCGGCACCGCGGAGCTGCGCCGCCGGGTCCTCGACGCCTGGTCGGCGTCGCCCGCGCGGTTCCGTGAGGACGCCAATGCGGAGGAGGACTATGCGCTCGGTGGCTACCGGGACCGGGTCGTGGTGGAACTGGCACAGAACGCGGCGGATGCGGCCACGCGCGGAGGAGTGGCAGGTCAGCTACGGCTGACATTGCGCGCAGGAACGCTGGTGGCCGCGAACACGGGAGCGCCGCTGGACGCGGCGGGCGTCGCCGCGTTGTCCACGCTACGTGCTTCCAGCAAGCGCGGGCACGATGCGCACGAGACAGCGGTCGGCAGGTTCGGTGTGGGCTTCGCCGCCGCGGTGGCGGTCAGCGACGAGCCGCGCATCTGCTCGCTCACCGGGGCGGTGGGCTGGTCACGCGGCGCCGCCCGGGACCTCGTCCGGCAGATTCCCGCGCTGGCCGATGAGCTCGCCGCGCGGTCGGGCCACCTGCCCGTGCTGCGGCTGCCGTTCCCGGCGGACGGCGTGCCCCCCGAAGGCTTCGCCACAGCGGTCACGCTGCCACTGCGGGACGAGGCCGCCCACCGGCTCATCGAACGGCTGCTCACCGAGACGGGCCCCGCGCTGCTCATCGCGCTGCCCGCCCTCGACGTCATCGAGATCGACATCGACGGCACGGCACGCACGCTCACCGCGGTGCACGACGGCGACGGCGTTACGGTCACCGCCGGCGACGCGACCAGCCGGTGGCGCACGGCGACCGCGGGCGGCCGGGTTGATCCCGGGCTGCTCGCCGACCGTCCAGCCGAGGAGCGCGCGCGCCCGTCGTGGTCGGTGCGCTGGGCGGTGCCGGTCACGGCTGGCGGCGAGAACGGCGACACGGCCGGACGCCTGCCCGAAGGCGTCAGCGCGGTCGTGCACGCGCCCACGCCGACCGACGAGCCATTGGGCCTCCCGGCGCTGCTGCTCGCCTCGTTCCCGCTCAGTCCCGACCGCCGCCACGTCGCGCTCGGCCCGCTCACCAACTTCCTTCTCGGTCAGGCCGCCGAGGTCTACGCCCGCCTGCTGCCCAGCCTCGCGCCAGGAGCCGCGCTGCTGGACCTGGTCCCGGGCCCGGTCGCGCGGGGCGAGCTGGACGCGCAGTTGCGTCACGCAATCCTGGCGCGCCTGCGGGAGACCGCGTTCCTTCCCGCTGCGCAGCCGGGCCCGCGAGTCCGGCCACCCGACGCGGTCGTCCTGGATGCGGCCCTTCCGGGCCTCGCCGACCACCTCGCGCCAGTGCTGGACGGCCTGACCGCGGGGCCTGCGCGGCATCCCGCCTACGCGGCACTCGGCATCCGGCGCCTCCGGATGGCCGAGCTTGCCGACATGCTCGCCTCGCTCGACCGTGATCCGGCCTGGTGGCGTCGGCTGTACGAGGCGCTGGCCGCCGCAGATCCAGGCGAGCTCGGCGCGCTGCCGGTGCCGCTCGCCGACGGGCGGCTGGTGCGGGGCCCGCGCGGGCTGCTACTGCCCGGGCCGGGCCTCGTCGAGCACCCCGGCCAGCTCGCGCTACTCGGCCTCCGCGTTGTCCACCCCGGCGCGGTGCACCCGTTGCTTGCCCGGCTGGGCGCGGTCGAGGCGACAGCGCGGGGAGTCCTCGCCGATCCGGCCGTGCGCGCGACGGTCGCGGCCTCCTACGACGAGGAGGATCCCGGTCCTGTCGCCGACGCGGTGCTCAGCCTGGTCGCGGCCGCGCACCTCCGGCCGGGTGAGCAGCCCTGGCTCGCCGATCTGGCGCTGCCGGGCGCCGACGGCGAGTGGTATCCGGCGGGCGAGTTGCTGTTCCCCGGCGGGCCGCTGGCCGAGGTGGTCGCGGCGGGCACGCCGTTCGGCACCCTCAGCCCGGCGATACTCAAGCGTCACGACGCCGCAACCTTCGAGGCAGTCGGCGTGCTGTCGTCATTCGGCCTGCTGGTCGCGGAAGACGTTGCCCTTGATGCGCCCGACCTCGACGTGGACGGCGTAGAGGAATGGGCGGCCGACATATGTGCGCGGCTGCCCCGCGGTGACGTGCCGCCGATCGCGCTCGAGGTGCTGGCCGTGCGCGACCTCGAGCTTGTCGACCCGGCCCGCTGGTCGCGGGCACTGGAGCTGCTCGCCACACCGCCATTGCGGGCGGCGCTCGTGGAGCCCACCCGGGTGCTGCTCGCAGACGGACACCACGCCGACGTACCGTCCTGCACCGCCTGGTGGCTCCGCCGGCATCCGGTCCTCGGCGGCCGCCGGCCAGCCGACGTGCGCGCCGCCGACGCGGACCCGCTGCTCGCGGGCCTGTACGACGAGGCCGCCCTGCCAGTGGACCCGGCTGTCGCCCGCGCGCTGGGGGTACGCACATCGCTCGCCGAGTTGCTTGCCGAGCCGGGCGGCGCGGACGAGCTGCTGGACCGGCTGGCCGACCCAGGGCGGCCGGTGACGCGGGCACAGTTGCGGGCACTGTGGACGGCGCTCGCGACCGTCGCCGAGGCCGCACCACCGGACCGGGTGCGGACGATGTGCGGGGACGAGGTTGTCGTAGCCGACGCCGAGGACGCGCTGGTACTCGACGCCCCAGACCTGTGGCCACTGGTGGCTGCCCAGCCGCTCGTGCTGGCGGCGCATAACCATGCTCCGCGGCTCGCTGACCTGCTAGATCTGCCGCTGGTCTCAGAGGAAGTCGCCGGCTTGGTCGAGTCGTCGCCGGCCCGCCGCCCGGTCCCTGCGATCGTCGCCGCGGTGCTGCCTGGCGCTCCTGCCACCTACGAAGCACATGACCGGCTCGTCGTGGACGGCGTCTGCGTGCCATGGCGCTACACCCTCGGCGCCGTGCACGCCGCCGGGCCGGGCGGCCTTGCCTGCGGGCTGGCCTGGGCGTCGGGCATGTGGTCTGCACGGCACCTGCTCGCCGCTCTGTTGGGTGACCCCGGCGCGGCTGCCCGGCTGC
>DASPZH010000195.1:0-3036 GCA_035636335.1 Streptosporangiaceae bacterium | reverse complement strand
GGCCGCGGCGACCAACGCGCCGGCGAGCAGGAGCCCGGCGGCGAGCACCCTGAATGCCCGGATGGCCAAGCGTGCGTGCATAACGTCCATGGACCGGCCCTTCGCTCACGACCCCGGCAATCTTCCACCAGCTACCGGGGTGCCTTGTGGCAGATGATGGCATTCGCGGGTGGCGGCGAGCATCGGGGAAAACCCTACGATTCACGATCACCCGCGGACTCCGCCGAGCCGGGTGGCCTGGCTGGCCAGGTGCTGGCGTTCCGGGCGGCTGGTCGGCCGCCGCGCGGCTCAGCCGTCGGTCGGAGCTGCCGCCGGGTTCTCGACGGCGGTCAGGAACGGGTCCGCCATGCTCCGGCTGAACTCCCGTGCGCACCGCCCCAGGCCGCCGCTCCCATAGCTCGCCGCTCTCTCGCTAGCCGCGATACCCGGCCGCGGGCCCGGTTAGTGCACGCGGGACCACCTCGGTGGCGGCCCGGCGGCGATGCGAGAGACTGGGCCGGTCGCTCGGGCCAGGACTGCCGACAAGGAGCGCATCACGATTGTGAGCGATAACGCAACCCGGGGCGCTGAACAGGGCCGCCAGCCTGATGCCCGGTTCACGATGGCCAACGAGCGGACGTTCCTGGCCTGGAGCCGCACGTCGCTGGCTCTGGTCGTCGGCGGGCTGGCGATCGCGCAGTTGCTGCCGCCGTTCGCCGGGGTCCCGTGGGGGCGGTCCGCCATCGCCACGCCGCTGATCCTGCTCGGCGCGGTCCTGCCGGTGCTGAGCTACCTGGAGTGGCGGACCAATCAGAAGTCGATCGAGCGCGGCGCGAGGCTCGGCTCGTCGCGGCTGCCCGGGATACTCGCCGTCACGATCACGGTCGTCGCGCTGCTCGCCGCCGCCGTCGACATCTACTCGCGGGTGAGGTCGCGGTGAGCGGCGACCGCGGCGCGGCCGCGCCGGGACCCGCGGACGAACCCGGTGACGACGACCCCGCTGCCAACGACCCCGGCGCCGACGACCGCGGCGCCGGCGACCCCGGCGCTGACGACCCCGGGCTCGCCAGGGAGCGGACCGACCTGGCCTGGACGCGCAGCTCGATCGCGTTCTTCGGGCTCGGGGTGGCGATACTGAAGTTCCGGCCGGCCGCCGGGATCCCGATCCTGGCCATCGCCGCGGTGACCTGGCTGCTCGGGCGCGCGGCGCGACCAGGCAGCCAGCGGATCGCATCCAGGAGGGTGCTCCTGGTGACCGTGGCCGTCAGCGCGCTCGCGCTGGTGTCGCTGGTGCTCACGCTGGCCGGGCCGTCCTCGAACGGCCTGCGGCCGTAGCGCGAGGCCCGGCCCGGCCCGGCCGAACGGCCTAGCCGACCCAGATGTCCTGCAGCGCGCGGTAGACGTTGCCGCCGACGACCGCCTCGACCGAGGCGTCGTCGTAGCCGTGCTTGACCAGCCAGCCGATGACGTTCGCGAAGTTCTCTGTCGGGTTCTCGAGCCCGTCGACATAGCCGACGGGCTCGAAGTCCGGTCCGCGGGTGGCGCCCAGGCTGAGCAGGCGGGCGAAGGTCGTGTGCAGCATCACGTGGTCGCCGTACAGGGTGTCCGGCCCGAACGCGACGTGCTCGATGCCGACCAGGTCCACGCAGTAGCTGAAGTGGTCCATCACCGACTCGATGCTGTGCCGGGGATGAGCGGCCGACAACGTGGTGTGCGGGGCAGCCGACATGCCGACCACGCCGCCGGTGCCGGCGACCGCGCGCAGCACGTCGTCGGGCTTCATCCGCGAGGTGTCCCAGACCGCCCGCGCGCCCGCGTGGGTCAGGAACACCGGCTTGTCGCTATGGCGGCAGACGTCGAGCGCGGTGCGGTCGGAGGAGTGCGACAGGTCGATGGCCAGGCCGAGCCGGTTCATCCTGGTGACCGCCCGCCTGCCGAACGCGGTGAGCCCGCCGTCGGTGGTCTCGGCCAGGCCGCTGCCGAGCGCGTTGGCGTCGGAGTACGCGATCCCGATCTGCCGCAGCCCGAGGCCGTAGAGCACGTCGAGCCGGTCGATCTCGTTCTCGATCGGCGTGGCCGCCTCCAGGCCGAACACCAGGCCGACCCGACCTGACCGGCGCGCCTCGTCGATGTCGGCGACCGTGCGGATCGTCATGACCTCGTCCTGGTGAGCCAGGTCGGCCTGGCGCATGCCCAGGTCGGTGATGACGTCGTCCCAGCGCCACGGCGCGTTGCCGGTCACGCACGCGGTGCCGTCCATCAGGTTGTCGAACACGACCGTCATGCCCGAGGCGGCCAGGCCGGCGTACGCGGCGTGCTGGCGTCCGGTCCTGTTGTACTCCGGCGTCTCCTCCATCCGCAGCGGGAACCGGACCGGGTGGTCGTGCAGGCTGATCACCAGGCTGTCGGCCAGCAGCCGGCGGGCATGCTGTTGCTGGTCCGCGGTCAGTCCCGCCCGGTAGCCGGGCACCCGGCCGAACTCCGGCGCCAACTCAAACTGGCGGAAGTCCTCGCCCGCGACCAGGTACGAGTAGGCGGCATACCCGCCGTGTCCGTTCTCGCCGTCCGTCGACCGCGCGGGCTCAGCCATTCGTGATCACCCCACCGCTCGCCATGAACTCGGGCCCGGCCCGGGAGCCAGCAGCCCGGCACCGCGCCGGAACGCGGTCCGAGAAGCTGCCGCCATCATCGCAAAGCCCTCCGGGCCGCCCGAACACCGCCGCTCCCGCCCTGACCATGCCGCGGGATCGGTCGTACGATTTCGGCTGAGAGCCTCGTCCGCCCGTTGGGAGTGGTCGACGTGGACTGGTTCGCCAGGCTGCTCACCCGGCTGGTCACCGGGCTGGGCCTGCGCCGCCCGGCCGCGCCCGGCCGGCGGACCGGCCGGCGGGCCGGCGCCGCCCGGAAGGCGGGGCGGCCGGCCCGGGCGGGAGACCGGCAGATCACGCGCATAGAGCGGTCGGTGACCACGACGTGGCTGCCGTCGGGCCGCAAGAAGCGCCGCACCACCAGCGAATGGCGGCACGGGAGTTGCCCGGTGCGGCACAGGAGCCATCA
>DASPZH010000194.1:0-7652 GCA_035636335.1 Streptosporangiaceae bacterium | reverse complement strand
ATGCTCTCGGGCTTCCCGCAGGTAACGATCGCGGCCGGCGCCACGGGCAGGCAGATCGGCGTCGCCGCCACCGTGGACCGGAGCCTCGCGCCGACGGCCGTCGTGCTTGCCGCCGGGCAGGCGGCGCATATCTGGGTTCGCCTGGCCGATGTCGCCAACCTGCCCGCGGCCAAATGCAGGCCGGTGATCGCGGCTGGCCTGCGGGTCAGCCTGCCCGGCCAGCAGCGGGCGACCTTCATCGGCCATCGCCTGACGAGCTGCGCGGGTCAGGACAGGAGAGCCGACGTCATGACGGTCGAGCCGTTCCTGCCGGGGACGGCCCGGCCGGGGAAAGCCCAGTAACCAGCCCGCAAGCACGGGACCAGCCACGAGCAGGGAGGGCACGCATGAAGCTCGGAATCGCGGCGGCCGGCCGCATCGCGATCGTCGCCGTCGCCTGCTCGGCTGCGGCGCTGCCGGTGATGGCACTGGCGGGTGCCGGGCATCTGGCCGGCGCCCGCGCGCGGGGCGGGTCCGTGCCCCGCTGCACCTTCTCCACCGCGTGGCTCGGTCTCGGCAACGGCGGCGGCGCCCTGGGCACGACCAGCTACCCGCTCGAGTTCAGCAACACGAGCGGGCACGCCTGCCGGCTGTTCGGGTATCCGGCCGTCTTCGCCGTGTCGGGGACCGGCCAGCAGATCGGCCCGGCCGTGATCGCGAACGGTCCCAGGCCGGAGGTCGTGCTGCGGCCGGGCGGGACCGCACACGTCGTGCTCGGCGTCGCCGACGCCGGCGTGTTCTCCGGCTGCCAGGCGCGCAAGGGCGCCTTCTTGAAGGTCGTCGCGCCCGGCCAGAATGCCGCGACGTTCATCCCGAACTTCACGTTCACCGCGTGCGCGAACCGGAGCACGCTGCGGGTCGACGCCGTGCATCCGGGCACCGGCATACCTGGCTTCACCGCATCGTGACCGAGCCCAGCCCGCTAGATTGCCGGGCATGGCAGACATTCATCCGCGGCTTCGTGCCGTCTGGGACCTGTCCGTTGCCGAGGTACGGGAGTACTGCGGCCGCCACGAGTACGACGGCACGATCCAGGACCTGTCACCCGACGGCGTCCGGGCGGGCCTGCGCAGGCTAGGAGCGGGCGAGACGCTCGCCGACGATCACGACGAGGCGCACCTTGCGGTCTTCGAGCGGGCCTGCCGGGTCGGCTTCGGCGAACTCGAACTGCACCGCAGCAACCCGATCTGGCACATCGCCAACATGGACCTGGCCTGCTACGACCGCGAGTACGCGCCGCGGCAGGAGCGCGACCAGGCCCGCGCGGCGCACCTGGCCGCCTGGCCGGACGCTGCCGACACCGCGGTCGGGTCGCTCAACGCGGTCACCGCGCCGGTCGCGAAGGCGCTGGCCGGCGCCGCGCGCGGCCTCGCCGCGGGCATCGGTGCCGATGCGGACCCGCAGGCCGGCGCCGCCGCGAGAGCCGCCCACGCCAAGCTGGTCGGCCACCTGGAGCGGGCCGCCGCGAGCGGAAGCCCGGACGCTGCGCTCGGCGGTCCCGCGCTGACCGCGCTGATGAGCAGCGCCGAGGGGATCGAGGTCGACCTCGGCAGGCTCGCCGAGCGAGCGGACGCGGAGCGCGACCGGCTGGCCGGCCGGCTGGCCGAGAGCTGCGCGCAGATCGACCCCGGCCGGCCGGCCATGAAGCTGGCGCGCGATCTGGTCCGCCAGCACCCCGACGCCGACGGCGTCCTGGCGGCGGCGCGGGGATGGACGAAGCGCGCGATCGAGTTCACCACCAGCGCCGGCCTGGTGCCGTACAACGATGGCGAGTGCCTGGTCATGCTGGCCCCCGAGTCGCGCCGGTGGGCGATGGCCATGATGTCGACGGCGGCGCCCGGCGAGCCGGAAGGCCCGTCCCGGTACTACATCACTCCGCCCGACCCGGCCTGGCCGGAGGGCGAGGCGCAGGAGTGGCTCGAGGTATTCAGCGACACGACGCTGCCGGGCATTACCGTCCACGAGGTCGCGCCCGGGCACTTCTCGCACGGCCGGGCGATTCGCCGGGCTCCGACCGATGTCAGGCGCACGCTGCACTCCGCCGCGTTCGTCGAGGGCTGGGCGCACTACGCCGAGGAACTCTGCGTGGAGGAGGGATTCTGCGCCGCCGACCCGCGGTTCGCGATCGGCGTGTGGCTGGAGGCCCTGGTCCGCGTCACCAGGCTCGCCTGCGCGATCGGCATTCACACGGCCGGGATGAGCGTGGCCGAGGGCGCCAGGCGGTTCGAGTCCGACACTCACCTGTCCGGGCAGGCGGCGCTCGCGGAGGCGAGCCGGGCGACCTTCGACCCGACCTACGGCCGCTACACCTGGGGCAAGCTGGAGATCATGGCGTTGCGCGAGCGGGCGCGGGCGGCCTGGGGATCCAATTTCTCGCCGCTGCGGTTCCACACCGCGCTGCTCGATCTCGGCTCTCCCCCGCTCGGCCTGCTCGACACCGCGCTCCGGCGGGGCTGAGGCACTCCCCGCCGGTTAGGGTGCAATGCTATGAGCGAATTGGACGATCTTGACGCGCTTCCCTCGCGCGAACTGCACGATCTCGCGGTCCGCCGGGCCAGGCGCCATCTCGACGTGGCGTTCCTGTGGGACCTGCTGCGCGCGCTCCCGGCGGGCGAGGCGGTCGCCGGGCATCCCGATCACGCCGGCGCCGACGCGCTGCACCTGTCCGCGCTGATCGGCGACGCGATCGACGCCGACGAGACCGACGTCGCCGACGCCATGCGCCCGGTCTACCTCGACTACCTGCGCAAGCACCGGAAGGATCTGGCCGACCTCGAGCGCGACTCGCCCGAGCACTAGGCCAGCCGCTAGATGCTGACCGGTAGCTCGGCGCCGGTCATCCCGGGTCGGGGCAGGTGGTGGCGGGCAAGGTTCGGGACTTTCGTCCGGGTGCGCACGCCGGCCGACGCCCAGAAGCTGCTCGACCGCGCCGCGGCAGCCGCAGAAGCCCGTACAAATCCGGCAAGCCGGGCAGCTCTGCCAGCTCCGGCTGCCCGCGCGGCCGCTCCCGGTGCCTCAGCGCGCGATGGATCCGGGGATTGATCCGGCCGACCCGGATCAATCCCCGGATTCATCACGGGAACGGGGGTGATGCCGGCCGGTGCGCGGACGCGGGCTGGGACGGGGTTGCGGGGCGAGGGCGGGATTAAGCCGTAAGGTCTGCGCCAGATACGGCCGCAAATCCTTCGCGTTACCGCAAACCCTTCGCCTTGTTTGCCCGGCCGGCTCCGGGCCGGCCGGTCACGCCGGGCCGCCCGCCCGGTCGGGCGCTAAACGGCCCGGGCGAGCCGTCAGCTTCGCCCGGGCCGCTTGTCCGGCCGCCTCGGCGGCTATGCCTTCAGGACGGCCTCGATCTCCAGGTGAATGGTGACCTTGTCGGACACGACCACGCCGCCTTGCTCCATCGCCGCGTTCCAGTTCACGCCGAAGTCCTGGCGGTTGATCTCCGCCGTCGCGGTGAACCCGGCCCTCGTGCCGCCGTACGGGTCCGGCCCGAATCCGTTGAGCTCCAGCGCCAGCGGCACGCTCTTCGTCACGCCCTTGAGCGTCAGCTCGCCGTCGACCACGTAGTCGTCCCCGGCCGCGCGGATCCCGGTCGAGCGGTAGGTCATCAGGGGGTGCTTGTCTGTGTCGAAGAAGTCGGGCGAGCGCAGGTGCGCGTCGCGCTGCTCGGCGCCCGTCTCGATGGACGACAGGTCGATCTCCGCCGTCACGCTCGAGGACAGCAGGTCCTGCGCCGTCACGAGGTCCCCGGAGAACTTCGTGAACTTGCCCCGCACCTTGCTCACCATCAGGTGCCGCACGGAGAACCCGACCTCCGAGTGCAGGGGGTCGATGGTCCAGGTACCTGCCACGTAGCCGGGGATCGAACCGGTCTGGGTCATGGTCATGTCTCGCTCCGATGCTTACTGAGTCTGTGAACCGGGATCCGCTCCCCGGTCTTTGTTGAATGATCAACTACTATCACGACAGGCGAGAGTTGTCAAACGCTCAACTACATCGGGTACGCTGGTTCCGTGAACACGACCACACGCTGGCTGACCGCGCAGGAGCAGCACACCTGGCGGCTGTTCGTCCAGGCGTGCCAGTCGGTGTTCGCCGCGACCGACACCCAGCTCGTGCGGGACTCCGGGATCCCGCACGGCTACTACGAGATCCTCGTGCACCTGTCGGAGGCGCCGTGCCGAGCGCTGCGCATGACCGAGCTGGCCAGGGCCTCGACCTACAGCAAGAGCAGGCTGTCACACGCGGTGGCCAGGCTCGAAGAGCGCGGCTGGGTGCTGCGGCGGGACTGCCCGACGGACCGCCGCGGCCAGATCGCGCAGCTCACCGACGAGGGTTACGCGGCGCTGGCCGCCGCCGCGCCCGGCCATGTCGCGCAGGTGCGAAAGTCGCTGATCGACGTGCTGACACCGGAGCAAGTCAGGCAGCTTGGCGTGATCAGCGCGGCGATCGTCGCGGGCGGCGCGGGCGGCTCCCTGGCCTGCGACGACGCCGAGCTCGACTGAACCGCGGACAGCTTGCCCGGCGGTCAATTGAGATATATCGTCTTAGCATCCGAGCATCGGCGGAGGAAACGATGGCGCCAGCTTCAGGCCTGAGAATCGGCGACGCCGACCGCGAGGCGGCGGCGGCCAGCCTGCGTGAGCACTTCGCCGTCGGCCGGCTGACGCTCGAGGAGTTCCAGCACCGGCTCGATGCGGCCCTCAGCGCCAAGACCGATCGCGACCTGGCCGACATCACCGGCGATCTTCCGCATCCGGCCACGTCGCCACACGGCCTGCCGGCCGCACTGATAGCCGGGACGGGCCGGGCAGGCCCGGGGCAGGGCGGCTCGCGGCGGTCCTGGCTCACCGGGGTGGCCGGCCTGATCGCGGTCGTCCTGGCCGTCGTGACCGTCGCGCTGCTGCTGCCGGTCGGCCTGTTCGGCATGGCGCTGCCGCGGTCGCTGCTGTTCGTGCTGGCGGTCCTGCTGCTGCGGCGCCGCGGACTGCTCCGCTGGCTGCGGGGCTGGCTCCCGCGATCCCGCCGCCGCCGCTGGCCGCTCTGAGCCCGGGCGGGATCGGCCCGCGGATCAGGTGCGCTCGGGTATCCGCAGCGGGACCAGCAGGTACTTGAACGCCGGGCCGTCGCGTCCCTCTTCCGCCTGGGACCAGGTGATCAGCGCGGGCTTGGCCGGGCTGTTGAACTCGAGCCTGATCCGCCCGGCGCCCGGACCGGTGCCGTGATCGGCATCGGCCTCGGCGGCCGGCTGGTCAGTGCCGGCGGCTTCGCCGGTGGCCTCCGCGGCCGCCGCGGTCAGCCCGTCGAGCAGGTAGTGCGGGTTGAACGAGATGACCGGCTGGTCGCCGGAGAAGTCGGCGCCGACCGTCTCGGCGGCGCGCGCCCGGCCCTCCGCGTGCGCCTCGATCACGACCTGGTCGGCACGGAACGTCAGCCGCACCGGCCCGGCCCGCTCGGCCACCAGCGCCGCCCGCCTGACCGCCTCGATCAGGGGGCCGGCCGGCAGGTACGCCCGGCAGCCGAACTCGGCGCCGAACCTGCTCCGGTACCTGATGAACTCGCCGGCGATCAGCCGCCCGGTCAGCCGCCGGTTACCCGACTCGAAGCAGACCAGGCCCTCCGCCGGACGCGGCTGGTCGTCGCCGCCGCCGTGCGGCGCCCGGCCGCGCTCGTCGCCGTCGCTGCCGAACGCCACCGTGACCGGCACTCCGGCGACGAACGTGCGGGCCGCCTCGACCATGAACCGCGCCGGGACCAGCGCCAGCATGCGCAGGCCGGGCTCGGCGGGGGCGAAGGTCACGTCCCGTGCGGCCAGCCGGTACCGGTCGGTCGCCGCCAGCGTCATGGTGTCCCCGCTGATGTCGAGGCAGACCGCGGTCAGCATCGGCAGCGTGTCGTCCCGGCTGGCCGCGGCGGCGACCTGGGCGACCGCCGTGGCCAGCACGCCCCCGTCGACCGCGCCGGCCGGCTCGGGCGAGGCGGGCAGCGCGGGGTAGTCCTGTGCCGGCAGGCAGACCAGGCCGAACTCGGCCCGGCCGCAGGTCAGGCTCATCATGTCGGCATCACGGCAGAACTCGGCCGGCCGCGCGGGCAGACTCCTGGTAATCTCGGCGAGCAGCTTCCCGGGAACCAGCGCCGATCCCGGCTCGGCGACCTCGGCGTCCACCCTGACCCTGGCCGATACCTCGTAGTCGAAGCACGACAGGGTCAGGCCGTCGGCCGCGGCCTCGAGCAGCAGCGCCGACAGCAGCGGGACAACCGGGCGGGACGGGAGCGCGCGGGAGACGAATGCGACCGCGTCGCCCAGCGCGTCTCGCCCCACGGTGAACTTCATGTCCCTGATCCTGGCACTACCCGCCGACAGTTTGACCGGCTCCGGCCGGGCGGCCCGTCAGGCCAGGCTCGGCGGCGCCGCGGCCAGCGTCGACTCGATCGCGCGGGCCAGCGCCAGCGCGGTCTGCGCGGTCAGCTCCACGGCGACCCTGGCCGACGGCCCTTGCGCCGGGTTGATGAAGTCGATGTTGAGCGTGTGGCCGGCCAGGGCGTGCGCCGGGTGGTCGAGGTAGACGCTGACCTCGCTCAGCCTGAACCAGCCGTTCGCGCCCTTGCCGCTGCCGGTCGCCGGCACGTGCTCGGTGGAGTACGTGCACATGGCTAGCCCTTCCCGCCCAGATGCTGGCCGAAGAAGGCCCAGACCTTCTCCCAGCCCTCGACCGCCGCCTCCACCCGGTAGGCGGCCCGGTCGACGGAGAAGAACGCGTGCCCGGCGCCCGTGAAGGTGTGGAACTCGTGCGCCTTGCCGAACTCGTCGAGCGTGCGGGACAGCTCGGCGGTCTCGGCCGGCGTCGGGAACTGGTCATCGGCCCCGAACAGGCCGAGCAGCGGGCAGGACAGGTTCTTCGACAGCCCGAGCAGCGGCTTCATGCTCGCGGGGGCGCCCGAAGGCACGTGCACCACGGCACCGCCGTAGCAGTCCACGGCCGCGTCGAACTGCAGGCTGCAGGCGGCGAGGAAGGACTGGCGGCCGCCGGAGCAGTGGCCTATGACGCCTACCTTGCCGTTGGAACCCGTCAGGCCGCGCAGGTACTCGGCGGCTCCGGCGACATCTCCCACCACTTGCTCGTCCGGCACGCCGCCCTTGGCGCGGGCGGCGGCCGCCGCATCGTCCGGGCTCTCGCCCGGCGAGTCCCGGTAGTACAGGTTCGGCATCATGGCGGCGTAGCCATGCGCAGCGAACTTCCTGGTGATCTCCTTGGTTGCCGAGTCGTATCCGGGCAAGTGATGGATCACCACCACGCTGCCGAATGTGCCAGTTCCCGACGGCTGGGCCAGGTAGGCCTCGACGTCATCGCCGCCGTGCCCTTTCATCAGGACGGTCTCGGCGGCAAGTGCTTCGTTCATGGGACACTTCTCCTTCTTGCTCCAATTAGAGCAGGAAATATTACTTCGCCATTATCAGGTCATTACCCGCGCTTCGGCGATTCTCCTGGTCGATATGGCACCTCACGCGCGAAAATCTCTGTAAGCCCAGGCCATCGGGGCCCGCAGTAACAGCGAGAGAGGCATGTCAATGAGTTCGGCCTCCTATGGAGTGGCTCTCATATTCCTGG
>DASPZH010000193.1:0-9518 GCA_035636335.1 Streptosporangiaceae bacterium | reverse complement strand
CCGCCCCGGCCCCGGTGATACCGCCGCCGATGACCAGCACGTCGAACCGCTCGGCCGCCAGCCGGCTGAGCATCACGCCCCGGTCACGGGCATCGAGAGCGCCGTTACTCGCCATCACTGTTCCCCCTGCAGCCGAGCTGTCACCCAGCCCTGTAGTATGTACATCGTCAACCAAGTCGCGGCGTGATTTCTCGGGCGAAATCCGGCGCGCGCTTGGCGATGAAGGCGCGGATGCCTTCCGCCGCCTCGCCGTCCACGAAAAGTCCTTGCTCCAGCAGCGCCTCGTACCGGAGCCCCTCGTCGGGCGGCAGCTCGAAAGCGGCATTGACCGCCCGGATGACCGCCAGCTGCGCCGGTAGCGAGGAGGTCACCAGTTCGGCCGCCAAGGCGAGTGCCTCCTTGACGACGTCGCCGTCGGTGAGCCGGTCGACCAGGCCGATGGCCAGCGCCTCGTCCGCCCTGACCTGGCGGGCGGTCAGCATGATGTCCAGGGCACGACCCCGTCCCACCAGCCGGGGAAGTCGCTGGGTGCCGCCAGCTCCGGGGATGAGGCCGAGCTTGACCTCGGGCAGGCCGAACCTCCCCCGGGGGCCGCTCACCCGCATCGTGCACGCCATCGCGAGCTCCAGCCCGCCGCCGAGCGCCAGGCCGTCCACCGCGGCGATCGAAACCCAGGGAGCTCCGGCCAGCCGGTGGTTGACGGCGCGCATCTTGTCGCCGTAGGCCATGAAGGCCCCTGCGTCGATGGAGGACATGTGCTTGATGTCAGCCCCCGCGGCGAAGAAGCCGTCCAGGGCCGAGGTCACGATCATCACCTTGACGTCACCGGCCCGCCCGGCCGCGTCGATGGCGGCGCGCAGTCCCTCCAGGATCGGCTCGCCGAGGGCATTGGCCGGCAGCCGGTCCAGCGTCACGACCCAGACCCCAGGGCTCTCGCGGCGCCAGGTAACGACCTGCGTGGGTGCGGTCAAGGTGCTCCTCCGATCAGCACGGCTCAGGCCATCGTCAGGCCGCCGCTGACCGACAGCGTCTGGCCCGTGACGAAGCCGGCGCCGTCGGAGGCGAGGAAGGCGACGGCCGGGCCGATGTCCTCGGGAGTGCCGAGCCGCTTCATCGGGACCGCACGGGCCATCCCGGCGATGACCTTCTCCGCGTCGCCGGACCCCTCCGCGAAGCTCCGCAGGGCCGGCGTGTCGGTAGGTCCCGGGCACACCGTGTTGGCGGTGACGCCCTGGGCAGCCACCTCGCGGGCCAGGGTCTTGGTGAACGCGATGATGCCGCCCTTCGCCCCGGAGTACACCGCTTCCAGCGACGAGCCCACCCGGCCGGCGTCCGACCCGATGTTGATGACACGCCCGAAGCCGCGGTCCATCATGCCCGGCACGACGGCCTTGATGACCCGCAGCGCGCCCTTGAAGTTGATGTCGAGGATCTTGTCCCAGAACTCCTCGGTGGTCTTCGCGAACGGCATGAAGTCGTCCCAGCCGACGTTGTTCACCACGACCTCGACCGGACCGAGCGCGGCCTCGACGGCGCGCACCGCCGACTCGACCGAGGCGGTCCGGGTCACGTCGATCTCGACCGCCATGGCGGTGCCGCCGGCGGCGGTGATCTCCTTGGCGGTCTGCTCGGCAGCGGTGAGGTTCAGGTCCGCCACGGCGACCCTGAACCCCTCCGCGGCCAGTGCCGTGGCGATGCCCTTGCCGATGCCCCGGGCACCCCCGGTGACCATGGCGACGCGGTTGCTCATGAGGTGTCCTCCGGTGTAGTGGTGAGGGTCAGCCGACGGCCGGGTGCCAGTGCACCGGGCCGGCGACGAGGGAGTGGCTGGTGAGCTTGCGGCCGAGCACCGACTGCGCCTCGCGTGCGGCCTCGATGACGGCCCCCAGGTCCAGGCCGGTCTCGACGCCCATCTCGTGGAACATGCTCACCAGGTCCTCGGTGGCGATGTTGCCGGTCGAGCCGGCCGGCACAGGGCAGCCCCCGAGCTCGCCGAAGCTGGACTCGAAGCTGGTGCAGCCGGCCTCGAGCGCGGCGTAGGCGTTGGCCAGACCCTGCCCGCGCGTGTTGTGGAAGTGGGCGGTGACCTCGACCCCGGGCAGACGCTCGATGGCCGCGGTGAAGAACCGCGACGCGTACGCCGGGTTGCACATGCCGGTGGTGTCGCCGAAGCCGATCTCGGTGGCGCCGGCCTCGGCGAACTGCTCGGCGAGGCCGAGGACCCGGCCCATCGGGACCTTGCCCTCGTATGGGCAGCCGAACGAGGTGGCGATCACCGCGCAGAAGGTGAGATCCTCGTCGACGATGTGCTTGCCCATCACCTTGACGTCGGCCATGGTCTCCTCGACCGTCCGGTTGATGTTGCGCTGGTTGTGGGTCTGGGACGCGCTCACGAAGAGCGCCACCACCTCGAACAGGTCGCGCACCGTGAGCGCGTTGCCGAGACCCCGGCTGTTCGGCACCAGCACCATCCGGGCGACGTCGTGCGGCAGGTCGATGCCGCGGAGCACCTCCACGCCGTCGGACAGCTGCGGGATGACGTCGGGCCGGACGAAGCTCGCGACCTCGATCCGTTTGAAGCCGACGCGGCCCAGGGCGTCGATTAGCCGGATCTTGTCCGCGGTCGCGATCGTCTCCGGTTCGTTCTGGAAGCCGTCGCGGGGCCCGACCTCCCGGATGCGCACCCGTCGGCTCTCGCCCTCACTGCGATTATCGTCAGTCACCACACGACCTCCCGGTCCGCGAGGCTCCGCTCGAGCCCCTCTCGATGATGCGGCGCCGCCACCGCGATGAGCCGGCGGGCCCGCTCTGCCACGGTGCACCCGGTCAGCAGCGCGACGCCGTACTCGGTGACCACCGCGTCGACATCGACGCGTGCGGTCGTGACGACCCCGCCACGCAGGGTGGGATTGATCGTCGACTCGCCGCCGGACTCGGCGCGCAGCGCGATGACCGAACGGGCGCCGGTCAGCGATGCCGCCCGGCTGAAGTCCACCTGGCCGCCGACGGCGCCGATGTGCACGCCGTGCCGCAGCTCGGCGCCGACCTGGCCGAGCAGGTCCACCTCGATCGCCGAGTTGATCGACACCAGCGACCTGAGCTGCGACAGCACCGACGGCGCGTGGGTGTAGCTGGCGGGCCGGAACTCGATCGGGAACTCGCGCAGCCGGTCGTACAGCGACGCGCTGCCCAACGCGGCTCCGGTCACCACCAGCCCCTGGTCGATCTCCTTGCGCGCACCGGTGACGACGCCCTTCTCCACCAGGGCCGTCACGCCGTCGGTGATCATCCCGGTGTGGAAGCCGAGGTCGGTGTGCCCGGCGAGGGACTCGAGGACCGCGCTGGGCAGCGAGCCGACGCCCAGCTGCAGCGTGTCGCCGTCCTCGATCAGGCTGGCCGCGTGGTCGGCTATCACGCGGTCCACCGCGTCGGGCGCGCGGGCGGGCGCCTCCCGCAGCGGACGGTCGGTCTCGACCACGGCGGCGAAGGCCGACAGCGGCAGCCCGGCACTGCCCCTGGTGCGCGGCATCCGGTGGTTGACCTCGGCGATCAGGGTGCGGGTGTGTCTCAGTGCGTCCGCGGCGTACTCCACGCCGATGCCGAGCGAAACCAGCCCGTCGGCGTCGGGCGGGGACACCTGCACCAGCCCGACGTCCGACGGGAGCTGGCCTCGCTCGAACATCCGGGGGATCGCGGAGTAGTGGCAGGGCACGACGTCCAGCAGGCCGTGCCGGCTCAGCCGGCGCAGCTCCCCCAGCCCGCCGTAGGAGAGCACGGTGAGGGAGTCCGGCAGCGAGTCGGGCAGGTCGCCGGACAGCCGCTCGTTCCAGGTGAGGCCGCAGAAGGCGCGCACGGGACCGATGCGGTCGGCCTGCTCCAGCAGCGCGTTGACCAGCGGCTCCGGCTCGGCGCCGCCCTGTCCCCACCACACGCCGTCGCCGGCCGAGATGTACCTGCCGAGGTCGATCATCCGTCGATCCGCTGCACCAGGGTCGCCGTGCCGAGCCCACCGCCGCAGCACATGGTGACCAGCCCGATCTCGGCGTCGCGGCGCTCCAGCTCGGCCAGCAGGGTCCCGAAGAGCCGAGATCCGGTGGCACCCACCGGGTGGCCGAGGGCGATGGCACCGCCGTTGACGTTGACCCGGCCCATGTCGGGCTTCAGCTCACGTTCCCAGGCCAGCACCACCGAGCTGAACGCCTCGTTGATCTCCACCAGGTCGATGTCGTCGATCGTCATGCGGTTGCGGTCCAGCAGCTTGCGCGTGGCGGGGATGGGGCCGGTGAGCATGATGATCGGGTCGACTCCGACCGTGGTCTGGTCGAGGATGCGGGCCCGCGGGCGGAGGCCGTACCGCTCGGCGCCGTCGCGCGAGGCCAGCACGAGGCCGGCCGCGCCGTCGCTGATCGGGGACGAAGTGCCCGCGGTGATCCGCCCGTTGCCTTCGCGGAAGACGGTCTTGAGCCCGGCCAGGCTCTCCATCGACGTGTCCGGGCGGATTGGCTGGTCGCTGGTCCGCCGCTCCCCGTCGAGTTCGAGCGGGATCAGCTCCCGCTCGAACCTCCCTGCGGCCACCGCCTGCGCGGCCAGCCGGTGCGACCGGACGGCGAACGCGTCCAGCTCGGCGCGGCCGATGTCCCACCGGTCGGCGATCAGCTCTGCGCTCTCCCCTTGCGGCACGAAGTCGTACTGCTCGCGCAGTGCGGGCGGCCACGGGTCGCCATATAGCTCCGAGATCTTCGCCGGTGAGCTCATCGGCACGTGGCCCATGTGCTCGACGCCGCCGGCGATAACGACGTCGTGAGTCCCCGAGGCGACGAGCGCGGCCGCCATCTCCACCGCGGTCTGGGCCGAGCCGCAGCGGCGGTCGAGCACGGTGGCCGGGACCTCGGCCGGGTAGCCGGCCTGCAGCCAGGCGTTGCGGGCGACGTTGCGCGACTGCTCGCCGAACGGCGCGGTGCACCCGATGATGATGTCCTCGACCGCCCCGGCGGCGAGGCCGGTGTGCTCGAGGAGCGCGGTGTAGACGGCACCGAGCATCTCGTTGGGGTGCGTGTCCCGGTACCAGCCGCGCTCGGGGTGCGCCTTGCCCATCGGCGTCCGTAGCGCCTCGACGATCAGCGCCTCTCGACCCGACCGGGTCATGGGGCTTTCAGTCGCCATCAGATGACCGTCCCCCCGTCGACCGGCAGGACCTGACCGGTGATGTACGACGCCGCGTCCGACGCGAAGAAGACGAAGGTAGCGGCGATCTCGTCGGGGTGGGCCCAGCGGCCGAGCGGGATCCGGGCGAGCGTCTTCTCGGCCAGCTGCTGGTTGGTGCGGATGTTCTGGGTCATCGCCGTCGTCGCCAGGGGAGCGACCGCGTTCACGGTGATCTGCTTCTTCGCTAGCTCCCTGGCCAGCGACTTGGTGAGGCCGACGATGCCGGCCTTGGCGGCGCCGTAGTTGACCTGGCCGATGGTGCCCACCAGTCCAGCGGCTGAGGTCACGTTGATGATCCGGCCAGTGCCGTCCACGGCCAGGAACGGCAGTGCGGCCTGGCTGACGGTGAAGGTGCCTGCCACGTGGACATCGAGCACCAGCTGGAACTGCTCGGCCGTCATCTTCGCGAACATCGCCGGCGCGATCACCCCGGCGTTGTTCACGACGACGTGCAGGGTGCCCCCGGTCAGTCCGGCGGCCTGCTCGGCCGCCCGGGTCGCCTGCGCGGCGTCGCGGACGTCGAGCACCGCGGACTCGGCCCGGCCGCCCGCGGCGACGATCTCGTCGGCCGCCGCAGCCGCGGCGTCCTTGTCCACGTCGGTCACCAGCACGGCCGCACCGGCCGCGGCGAACGCCTTGGCGACCGCCGCGCCGATGCCGTGGCCGGCGCCGGTCACGAGCGCGGAGCGCCCGGCGAGGGAGAACATCAGTAGCTCCTGGGAAGGCCGAGGACGTGCGAGCCGAGGTAGTTAAGGACCATCTCCTGGCTGAGCGGGGCGATCTTCAGCAGCCGGGCCTCACGGAAGTACCGCGCGACGTGGTACTCCTCGGAGTACCCCATCCCCCCGAAGGTCTGCAGCGCCCGGTCCGCCGCGTCGAAACCGGCGTCGGCGCACAGGTACTTCGCGGTGTTCGCCTCCCTTCCGCACGGCTTGCCCTTGTCGTAGAGCCAGGTGGCCTTGCGCAGCGCGAGCTCGGCGGCGTCGAGCCGGGCCAGCGAGTCGGCGAGCGGGAACTGCAGCCCCTGGTTCATGCCGATCGGCCGGCCGAAGACCACCCGCTCGTTGCCGTAACGCACCGCGCGTCGCAGCGCGACCCGGCCCAGGCCCAGGGCTTCCGCCGCGACCAGCATGCGCTCGGGGTTGAGGCCGTCGAGGATGTACCTGAAGCCCTGTCCCTCCTCACCGACGCGGTGCGCCTCGGGCACGCGCAGGTCGTCGATGAACAGCTCGTTCGAGCTGATCGCGTTGCGGCCCATCTTCCTGATCGGCCGGATGTCGACGTGGTCCCGGTCGAGGTCGGTGAGGAAGAGCGTCAGCCCGTCCGTCTTCTTCTCGACGTCCTCGAACCTCGTCGTCCGGGTGAGCAGCAGGACCTTCTCCGACTCCATCGCCTTGGAGATCCAGACCTTGCGACCGTTGACGACGTAGTCCGATCCGTCCCGCCTGGCGAACGTCGTGATCCTGGTGGTGTCCAGGCCCGCGCCGGGCTCGGTGACCCCGAAGCACACGTGCAGGTCGCCGTTGACTATGCGCGGCAGGTTCTCCCGCTTCAGCTCCTCGGAACCGTGCACGATCACCGGGTGCATGCCGAAGATCGACAGGTGCATCGAGCTCGCACCGTTCATCCCCGCGCCCGAGGCCGACACCTCCTCGAGCAGCAGCGCCGCCTCGGTGATACCGAAGCCGTGCCCGCCGTACTCCTCCGGGGTGGTGATGCCGAGCCAGCCGCCGTCGGCGAACGCCTGGTAGAACTCGGTCGGGAACTCGTGCGCGGCGTCCTTCTCCATCCAGTACTGGTCGTCGAACTTGGCGGCCAGCTCGGCGACCGCACGGCGGATCGTCGCCTGGTCCTCTGAGAGCTCGAAGTCCATGGCAGTCCTTCCTCGGTCTATAGAATGACCATATCAAATGGACTGACCAAAAATCTAAACGGGCACCAGTTTGAGTCCGTCGGCGATGCGCTCGTTCCACGTCGCCGGGGCGCCGTACAGGTACTCGTCGAGCTTGGCCCGCTTGTAGATCAGCTGCAGATCGTGCTCCCAGGTGTAGCCGATCGCGCCATGCAAGGTCAGCGCGCTGTCGGCGACCCGCGCGCCAGCCGCGGTGACCTGCGCCTTCACGGCGGCCGCGTGCAGCGCCGACTGCGGGCCGCCGCCGTCCACCGACGCCGCGGCGAAGTACACCGCCGACCGGGCGGCCTCCACCTCGACCAGGATCGTCGCGGCGGCGTGCTTGACGGCCTGGAACGAGCCGATCGGTACGCCGAACTGGTGGCGCTGCTTGCTGTACTCGACGGCCAGGTCGAGCATCCGCGCCATCGCTCCCAATGAGTCCGCGGCCACCAGTACGGCGGCGCGCGCGGCGCAGCCCGCCAGGAACTCCCGGGCATCGACATCGAGTGGCTCGGACGGCGCGCCCTCGATCACGACGTCGGCTACCGACCGGCTCCGGTCGAGCAGCCGGCGGGTGTCCGCCCGCACTCCGGCACTCGCCGACGCCAGATGCAGGCACGGCGAGCCGCCCGGGCCGTCGACCACCGCCACGAACCGCGCCGCCATGTCACCGGCGAGCACGCGCGGGACCGTCCCATGCAGACGCCCCTTGCCGTCGATCGTGAGGCGGGGTCCCTCACCCGGGATCGCGTCGGCCGGGGAGAGCAATGCCACGTGCTCACCCTCGAAGGCGGCGACGTCCGTCCCGGAGCTGAGCGCGGGTACGGCGAGCGCGGTCGCCAGCCAGGTCACGGACGGAGCACTCGCGCCTGCGAGCAGCTCGGCCGTGAGGGCCAGCTCGACGAGCCCGCCGCCCTGACCGCCGAGGGCCTCCGGCACGCCGACCCCGGCCCACCCGTCGCGGACCAGCCGCTCCGCGAACTCCGCCGCGTCGCCGCCATCGAGCCACCGGCGCACCACCTCGCGGGGGGCCACGTCGGCGAGCCAGGCACCGAACGACTGCCGGTAGGCCTCCTGCTCCTCGGACAGTTGCCACCGCATCAGCGCACCTCCTTGACCCGGGACCGGATGTCCTCGACGGCCTCGGGGTTCTCGGCCCCGGACAGATCGCCGGGATCGGTGTCGAGCACGGCCGCGCGGACCGCCCGGCGCAGGATCTTAGCCGACCTGGTCTTCGGCAGCTGCCCGACGCGGATCACGCGCGCAGGCGCGAACGGCTTGCCCACCTGGGCAGCAACCAGCGCGGTGAGCCGCGCCGACACCACCCCGTCGTTCGCTTCGTCCTCGTCACCGTCGGCGTCCGCCGCGCCGGGCCGTCGGACCCAGAACGCCCAGACCGCCTCGCCCTTGGTCGCATCCGGGATCCCGACGACCGCGGACTCGGCGACGGCGGCGTCGGTCGCGAGCACCGACTCGATTTCCGCCGGGGCGACGCGTTTGCCGGCCACGTTCATCACGTCGTCGGAGCGGCCGAGGACGAACCAGCCGGCGTCGTCCGCCAGTGCGTAGTCCCCGTGCCGCCACAGGCCGGGGTACGTCAACCAGTAGGCCTCACGGTACCGCTCGTCGTCCTTCCAGACCCCGCGCGTCATCGACGGCCAGGGCTGCCGGCAGACGAGCTCACCGACGCTGCCGCGCAGCGGCCGGCCGTCGTCGTCGACCACGTCGACGTCCATGCCCAGTGCCGGACCGCCCAGGGAGCAGCTGCGGATCTCCTCCACCGGGTAGGGGCACAGGAACGAGCCGCCCACCTCGGTGCCGCCGGAGAAGTTGACCACCGGGACCTTGCCGCCGAAGACGTCCCGGGCCAGCCACTCGTAGGACTCCGGGTCCCACGGCTCGCCGGTCGATCCCAGGACCCGGACTGACGACAGGTCGCCGGCCGGACGGGTGCCGGCGGCCCGCAACGTCCGGACCAGCGTCGGCGAGACGCCGAGCATCGACACGCGGTGCCGCTCGACGAGGTCCCAGAGCCGGCTGGTGTCCGGGACGTCCGGGGAGCCTTCGTAGAGCAGCAGGGTGCCGCCGCAGGCATGAGCGCCGAAGATCGACAGCGGCCCCATGATCCAGCCCATGTCGGTGATCCAGCAGAACGTCCGGCCGGGCGCCAGCTCGAAGCCGTACGCTACCTCGCTGGCCACCTTGACGAGGAAGCCGGCATGCGTGTGCACCGCGCCCTTCGGCCGGCCGGTCGTCCCGGACGTGTAGGCGAGCAGCAGCACGTCCGACGCCGAGGTCGGCTCGACCTGCGGGTCCGGGTCCGCCGCCAGCAGCTCGCTCCACAGGACGTCGCGGCCGGGCTCGAGCGTGACGGCCTCGCCGACGTTGTCGACCACGGCCACGAACTTCACGCCGGAGC